>JADFXO010000332.1 GCA_015233485.1 Nitrospirota bacterium | reverse complement strand
GTGAACCGCCCCCACGCCCGCAAGGAGCGAAGACCATCAGGGTGCAGATTCAGGTAGCCGCGGAATAGCCTTCAGCCGGAGTTCTGGAAGCCGCCAACGGGCGGCAGTTGGAATTTATCATAATAAACGTGTACGAGAATACGGGGTGAAGGGGGATTATCCCCCTTCGTCTTTAATCCTTTTACCTGAAGTAAAATGGGTGAATGCTCATCCACCGCCTGAGCGCCTTTGGCAGCAGGTCATATCTTACACCCATCGAATACCCGGCATACCTGAAACAGGAGTCCAGAATAAAATATAGGAGCCATGAGTATTTCCCTTCATTGAGCAGCCTTGCGGCACCCTCCCTTAAATATCTTAACCCCTCGCCACCGGGATTGGCATATTTTAAAAGACGGCCTTCCTTCAGCGATACGCCTATGTCAAAGTTTCTCCTAAACTGTTTTGTAAACGAATAATTGTGTGAATGAATCACCGCCGCCTCAGGGCAGTATGCCACCTTATAGCCCGATAAGATAAGCCGTGAGGCAAACAGCATGTCTTCGTTCATAATTGCGGACTGAAACCCGCCTGATTCCATAAAGACCTCTCTCTTTATGGCGGAACATACGTTGGAGAAAAAGAATGTCTTTATGCCAAGGGCATTTAAAGCGTCAAGGCTCTTCAGTATTGGTATGCCGGGATAGTTGAATTCGCGCGAGAATCTCTCAACCGGCGCCGCGTCTGCGGCAGCGATTTGCCTGGCATAGGATGCGGCCGTCTGCGGGTCTTGCAGGGGGACAAGAAGCTCCTGCGTAAGCCTGTTATCGGCAGGCAGGGCGTCTTGTGTCATAAATATAATAACATCACCCGACGCCGCACTGGCGGCGATATTGCGCGTCGTGCCGTGGTTAAACGCCGCTCTGTCGATTTTTATTACCTTGCAGCCGAGGGACCCGGCTATAGCGGCAGAGTTGTCAACAGAGGCGGAGTCAATTACGATTATCTCCGCAACGGCAGTGAGCTGCCCCCTGATGGCCCTCACTATGGGGTCAAGCAATGCTGAGGCATTCAGGGTCGGTATTATTACGCTTATCGACACACTTACTTGCCGCCGCACGAGGGACAGTTTGGGTCTTTGTAGATCTTAAACTTTCGAAACTCAACACTCGCCCCCTCCCACACGAGCAGTTTTCCCTTTAGATTTGTTCCGGTACCGGAGAGATACTTCAGTGCCTCAAGCGCCTGAAGCGTTCCTATAACTCCGGGTGTTGTGCCAAGTACGGGAAATACCTCCGAGGGCGGCGCCTCCTGAAATAAACACCTAAGGCACGGCGTCTCCGGCACTTTGATAAACGACATCCTGCCGTCTATGCCCCATATGCTCCCATATACGAGCGGGATGCCCTTTCTGATTGCCGCGTCGTTCAGTATATAGCGTGTCGGGAAGTTGTCCATACAGTCAAGTATAATGTCTGAGTTTGCGACAAGCTGGTCAACGTTGCCGGCTATGATTTTATCTGTGTGCGCGGTTATTTTTATATCAGAGTTTACAGTGCTTAGTGTGATTTTTGCTGATAACGCCTTGTTTACGCCGATGCGTGAGGGGTTGTGGAGGATTTGCCTGTTGAGATTTGAGTAGTCCGGCGAGTCGAAGTCGCAGATTATTATGTGTCCTATGCCGGCTGCGGCAAGGTATATAGACACCGGCGAGCCAAGCCCTCCCGCACCGGCTATAAACACGGTTGAATTCTTTAGCTTTTCCTGAGTCTGTTGTCCCCATCCCTCCATCATCATTTGTCTTTTGTAACGCTCAAGTTCGTTTACGGAAAGTGCCATTAATTTTCCTCCGGTTTGCTGCAAATATGAAGTTTAACTCAACTCCCTGCCGTTTATTATCAATGTTTTCAGCACGCTTCTGCCGTCTTTACTCAGATAGATAACCGCCTTCACACCCTGACCCAATATGTCATGTTCTATTGTTCGCCCTTTGCCCTCTTCTACGAAAAATTTCTCTATCCCGTACTCCGCATTTATTTGCATGTCTTCATGCCTGATTACTTTTTCCACCGTCCCGTAAACCTTGGACGTGTCGCCGTCACACGTCCTCCACTTCTCATTACTCGCAGGGAAATGGAACTTCAGACGCCCCTCTTTGTTCACGCAAAAGACATAACGGACTTCTTTTTGGTATGGAGACCAGTAGTAATCAAACTCGCGTGTCAGACCGGAGTCTTCCTTTACGGTTAGAGTGCCGGTGGGTGTGCCATAAGCGGTTATGACCTTTCCCCTGATGAAAGTCGCTCCTTTTGGTTCTGTTTTGCCGAATGTCACGGGTGAAAATGTCCCGTCGGCGTTTTTGCTTAACGTTACGTAAATAGTATCTCTTTCCTTAAATGTGTCTTTTACGCCAAACTTATCAGTTTTTAACGAGGAAATGTCGTAGGAAAGCCTCACGTAATCGCCCTTTAACATGTCCCTGGGATCAAACGTACGAGTTACAAGGAGTATCCTCTCACCGGAAGCGATTCCATATTGCTTATATGCAACTATTGACAACAAGAGCAGCAACTGTATCAGCACTGCGATTGATAATTTAATCCTCATAGTCCAAATCCCCTATACCAAAAGAGGCCAGCAGTCTTCGCCTCTTTTTTTCGAGCGCCACCCCCAGGGCAATCAACAGCGCCCCGCCCAGTAAAAAAAACAGTGACGTGTGAAGCATTCCCCACAGGATATCGACATATCTGCCCAACACGTCCAGTGCGAAAAACACCACGCCCACGTTGACGTAAATCCGGCTGTGTTTTAAGTATCCAATGAATATTATCCACAGTATGGCAGCCGCGTAAATCAAGTTAAACAACACCATGAAAACAGACCGCACATGGTCTGCCGGTAAATGTGAATAAATATATGGGACAACGGCAAAAACTATCATCAGCAGCAGTAGCAGCATCTCATTCGTCCGCCATCTTTCATTTGTTTTGGAAAACAACCTCAACGTCTGGGAAAGGACAAAAACGCAGCCAATGCCAATGAGAAGCGCCCTTACCCCGAAAATATCCAGAGCCTCCATGCTAATGCGTGAAGCGCCCTCAAAGGTAAAAACATATGCGGCAAGATAGGTCAGCGGAAGCCCCGCGGCCACGTAAGGAGATGATAGCCGGCTCAAAGACTTGAAGTCCTCGTGCATCAACCCAATACCCCACAGGGTAACACCTGCTCCGAGAAAAAAGGCGGGAATCATGTTAAAACTACCGGATGACAATCTTAAACCTAGGCTAATATCCATGAATAACCAGACGAGCAGCGTCACAATAGACAAGGCAAGCAAGGGTTTCAGCCTCAACACGTAGGCAATGGCGAGGACACCGGTGCCCCACATCAATATGCCGGTTGGTGAATGTGCCGATACGTTGTATGCCTGGGCTATCAGAAATATCCCTGAGCCATATATAATCGCTCCTAACAGAAATAAAGAAGCGCCGACCCTTGGGTAGTTCCCCTTTTCAAATGACAGGTAGTACCCTGTGCCATAACTACACAACATGCCTGCGAAGATTATCGAAATCTTTCCCCACTTAGGTATCTCTGACCAATTAGCCGAAAAGAAGAGTATTACGCCGGCACCAAAAAGCGCGACCCCAAGAATGGAAAGCGTTAATATCAGCCTTGAGGGAATAACGGTCTTGTCCGGCTCAGGTATCTCATTATACCGGGCCATGATGAGGTCTCTCTGCCGGGCATCAATTATGCCTTCCCCAAGCCACTGCTCGGCCTGCCGCCCAAGCTCACTTATAAACGCCGCATTGCCGCCGCTCTTTTTCATCATATCAATAAACCCGCATTATCATACATTTATTGGCGGGATTAGTCAACATTGAGGATTAAAGACGAAGGGGGATAATCCCCCTTCACCCCGTAATCACGTACGCGTTTTATCTATTTAATTTAGGCTGCCGCCCGCTGGCGGCTTCGGCACTCCGGCTGAAGGCTATTTCTGCAGATTATAGTGCTTGACATATAACTGCCCTTTTTGGTAAAACAAGCACGGAGCGTGGTATTTGTAACGCCGGTGGCTGCACTGAAGGGAGGAAGTGATGAGCAAGCTTGTGTTGGTTGTTGACGACGAGGAAGTGATAAGAGACCATCTATCTGATTATCTGCAAAACATAGGGTATAGGGTTGTTGTTGCCGTTGATGGCGAAGATGGGTTGAAAAAGGCCAGGGAACAAATGCCCGACCTTATAACTCTCGATATAATTATGCCGAAAAAAACGGGTATCGGCGTATTGGAAGAACTAAGAAGGGACATTGATTTATGGAATGTTCCGGTCATAATGTTAAGCGCCGTTAAGAATTTCATTGAGCAGGCATCTAAAGAACTCGACAATATTGAGATTTTTAAACAGATGGAGATGCTTATGGACAACCCCGACAGCTCGATTGATAAATCCTTTTTACGTTTTCGTTCCTTTCGTAAGTCATTGCTCGTCGATATGACCGTAGTAGTGGAAAAATTCCGAAAGGGAGAGTTAAAATTTGCGGGAATACCGGTACTGCCGGACATTTTCATGGATAAGCCCATTGAGGAAG
>JADFXO010000331.1 GCA_015233485.1 Nitrospirota bacterium | reverse complement strand
TCCGGAATCTTCTTTGGCTTGAGGATGTGTAGAGACAGATTCCGGACAAGCCGGAATGACGACAAGAACAAGCAGGGTAAAGACAATTTTTGGCGTGGAGTGAGGGATTTCATATAGACTTCTATATGAGACAATACCGATTGATTTACTATAAGAAAGACTAAATGGTAAAATCAAAAATGTCGCGAGTGAGCATGAAACCACAAACGTTGTTGTCATTATCTAAGCACCAAGGGCTTGTCGAAGGTTTTCCGATTTATGGGAAAAGGTTGAGAATCCCTATAACTGAGCCAAACAGATGAAAATATTACTCCTTAATCCACCCTCCCCGCGCGGCGAAAAATTCACCCGCGAAGGGCGCTGCACCCAGCAGAGCGCCATCTGGACTACGCTCTGGCCTCCTATATCCTTAGTTTACATAGGTACGCTGCTGAGGGATAATGGCCATGAGGTAAAGGTAATCGACTGCCCGGCGCAAGATATAGATATCAATGATGTCACCCATGTAATCAGGGCATTTTGTCCTGCGGCGGTCATCTGGAGTGTGGCAACGCCGTCAATCGCCGGAGACTTAAACTTCTCCTCTGTGGTAAAGCAACTGAACACCGGCACTTATACAATCGTCTTCGGAACCCATGTAACAGTCATTGACAAGACATCGCTTGAGCAGTCGCCCTCTCTGGACATCGTTGTCAGAAACGAACCTGAAATTACAATCATGGAGACGATAACCGCCCTCGAAAAACCTAACGGGCTATCAAATTTAACATCTCTGCCCGGCATCACCTTTAGAAACGCCGAAGGTAAGATAACGCGAAACACGCCACGGGAGTTTATCGCGGACATTGACGCCCTGCCCTTTCCCGACTGGAGCCTTATAGACGTCAACTCCTACAGGCTTCCTTTAAGCAACAGGCCGTTTCTCATGGTAATGCCTCAGAGGGGATGTCATTTCCCGTGTACCTTTTGTACCGGCAGCACCTACTACGGCAGGAAGTTGAGAATCAGAAAGGTTGACCTGATAGTGAAGGAAATGAAAGAGGCGGTCGAAAGGTTCGCAATAAGGGACTTTTTCTTCTGGGCTGAGACCTTTACGGCCAATCCCTCTTTTGTCAGGGCGCTCTGCAACGCCATCATCGACAACAATTTAGGCGTCTCATGGGTCTGCAACAGCAGAATTGACACCGTGGACGGTGAATTATTATACTTGATGAGACAAGCCGGATGCTGGATGGTCAGCTATGGAATCGAATCATTTGACCCGGACATATTAAAAGGGGTAAGAAAAGACATAGAGGTGAGCCGGATTAATCAAGTTATATCGCTGACCAGGGAGGCGGGGATATTGGCCTCCGCGCATGTGATTTTCGGCCTTCCCCACGAGACCCCCGCCACTGCCCTTGAGACTAAGAGACGGGTGCTGGAGCTGGAGCTGGATTTTGCCCAATTCTACTGCGCCGTGCCTTTTCCAGGCTCCGCCCTTTATGAACAAGCCGTAAAAGAGGGGTGGTTAGATAATATCACAGCCCTTGATTTCGCCGGATTTCGGCAGGAACGGGCGGTGATGTCTTTAGACACCATCACACGGGATGAGGTTGAGGCGATAAGGGCACGGGCGGTGAGGGAGTTTTACCTCAGGCCCAGGATTATACTCGGCATTTTAAGGCTTACAAGCTTCCGCCACATTGGTAAAACCCTCCTTTCCGCCATTAAATTTTTCAGTCCGGTTAAATCAAAAGTGAAATAAGATGCGCATACTTGGCATATGGGACGGGCATGACGCCGGGGCGGCGGTAGTGCGCGACGGCAGTATTGAATTTGCCATAAACGAAGAGAGGCTGTCACGGCGCAAGCTGGATGTGGGATTTCCTTCCCTCTCAATCAAAGCCTGCTTAAGTTACCTTAATTTAAAACCAGGAGATATTGACTACGTAAGCAGCTCCACTACGGACTTCGCCAAGACGCTGACACGGGCATTTCCTTCCCTCAAGGAACAGTACTATATGATTAGAAGGCGTAAAGTTGAGCAAGATAGATTCTCTGCCATTAAAAAGAAGGTAAAATATCTGCTTACCGAAATCCCCCCGTCCAGAGCAACACTGCTTGCCGGCAACCTGCTGATTAAAAAACGTTTAATAGCTATGGGATTCAGGAGGGACATTGCCCTTCTGCACTTTGACCACCACTTTTGCCACGCCGCGGCGGCGGCATTCTGCTCCGGTTTCAACAGATGCCTCGTCCTTACCCTTGACGGCATCGGAGACGGCCTCTCAGGGAGCGTCAGCGTGTTTGAGGATGGGCGGCTTAACAGAATCGCGGTAATCAGCGGCAGGGATTCGTTTGGGATATTCTTTGAGCACGTTACAAATCTCCTGAATATGCGGGAGCTGGAAGACGAGGGGAAGGTAATGGCCCTTGCCGACTATGCCTATCCCATTGAGGACGATAAGAATCCTCTGATGGATTTCTTCAGGGTCAGTGGAATTGAAGTGCACGCTAAGTACGGCTCTCTGGATATGTATGAAAAATTAAAGAAAATCCTCTGGCGCTATCCATCTGAACAGTTTGCCTTTATGGCCCAGAGGACGCTTGAGGTGAAGGTCTTGGAACTCATAAGAAACGCCCTTGAGGTAACAGGCTGCGATAAGGTGGCACTGTCTGGCGGGGTTTTCTCCAACATAAAGGTCAACATGCTTGTGGATGAGCTTGAGGAGGTGGGAGGCTGCTTTATCTTTCCCCACATGGGAGACGGCGGCCTTGCCCTTGGGGCGGCTATGGCGGCTAACTATAAATTAAATAATATATGCAAGTATGACTTTAAAAACGTGTTTTTCGGACCTCAGTTCAGCGACACTGAGATAGTTGGCGCATTGACTGACAACGGCCTTAAATACACGAAGTATGAGGCAATTGATGACCTGATCAGCGAGACGGCCGGGTTGATTGCCGGTGGGCAGATAGTCTTCTGGTTTCAGGGGGCAATGGAGTACGGGCCGAGGGCGCTTGGCAACAGGAGCATTCTGGCTGCGGCAAACTCCGAGGACATTAAAAACCACCTGAACCTCAGACTAAAAATGAGAGTCTGGTACCAGCCCTTTTGCCCTTCCATACTGCAAGAGGATGCTCATCACTTCTCAGAGACCTCCCCTGGGCCGGCCTATGACAGATTTATGACCAGAGGGTACAGGGTAAGGCACGGCGTTACCTCAGAAATAAAAGGCGTAATCAGCCTGTCCGGTACGTGCCGCCCCCAGGTGGTAAGCGAAGGGGACGGCATATTTTACAAACTCCTCGTGGAGGTAAAAAAATTGCTCGGCAGGGGAGTTGTCCTCAATACCAGCTTTAATCTTCACGGCGACCCGCTGGTTTGCACCCCGGAGGACGCGGTAAAGACATTTATTGCCACAGGCAACGAATATATGGCCATAGGAAACTATATGGTGGCCTCAACGGTGGAAAAAGCGCCGGGGCAATGAAGTTCAAAAATCAAAAAACGGTTTGGGTTATCGCGGCCTTCGTGGGTTTGGCAGCCAGCGCGGCCTTTTCCTTTTATATAGCCAAACTCGACACTGACACTGCCAGGCTGCGTCTCATAAGGTTGATTCCCATTTGGCTTGAAGTCAACTTCGCACTGATTTTGATTGCCGCCGCAGTTAATGCTAAAACCCTTTTTTCTGTATTTGCAACGATGGAAAATCGGCATAAATACTATCTTGCCGCCATTGTATTACTGGCCTTTAGCGCCGCGTATTTTATCGCACCGCGGGTGCACAGGATTTTTTATGACGAGAACATCTATCTGAATATAGGGCAGAACATGGGTTTTATGGACAGGGCAAGCATGTGTAACGACGGCGATAACACCTACGGGGTGTATAAGTGTACAACCGATGAATTTAACAAACAACCCTATGCCTATCCATTTATTCTGGGGCTGTTGTTCAGACTGGGCGGCAGCTCCGAGGGCGCAGGGTTTCTATTGAACAACCTGTTTTTCTGTATGTCGGCGGTAGTAGTGTTTCTGATAGGCCATAATTTATTCAGGGATATTGCGGCGTCTCTGTTTTGCGCGTTGATATATGTCCTGATTCCACATAATATTATATGGGGCAATACGACAGCCGTAGAGCCAGTAGCGGCCTTGTTTGCCGGTATCGCCGTCCTGTCTTTGCTGCATTTCCTTAGAGAGAAGACAACGGCGGCGCTTTTTTTGCTTTCGGCTGTGCTGCCGTTTTCCTTACAGTTCAGGTTCGAGTCGGTTCTGATATTGCCGGTATTGTTGTCGGCAATATTGCTTTATGACAGAAGAATCCTGAGAAGCGAATCGTTTTATTTATTTATGTTGTTGTCCTTAGTGCTGGCCCTTGCCCATATACTGCAGCTATATACGGTAAGAGGCGATAGCTGGGGGGCAAGCGGCGACAAGATGTCGCTTTCATTTATGCTGAACAATTTAAAGAGCAACGGCATGTTTTATCTGGACAACAAGAGATTTCCCATGATGTTTACCCTGCTATTTGCTGTCGGGGTATTTTCTTATAAAAAAGATTTCCTTAAAGGAAGGGTTATAATTTTAACGTGGTTTGTGTTGCTTTGGG
>JADFXO010000330.1 GCA_015233485.1 Nitrospirota bacterium | reverse complement strand
CTTTTAGACTAATTCTACAAAAATCACCCGCTCAACCATTTTATTTTGCACTTATGCCGGGTGCTTTTGACACTTAACTGCCGTTTTTAGGATTAACCTTCCAACGCCATCATGGCGCATTTGCCCTGGCCACCGTGTGCCCTACCCTTCCCGCAGGACTTAAAAAATCAGCGACTGAAAAATTATTTCACCCTACGCGGGTTTTTTATAAAAAAAACTATTTACATGACTGACGTAAATGTTTATACTACTGGAGCCGTTAAACAGCGTGAGCGACTTGTTGTAGCGCGTCAGGCTTTTGTCAGGGCGCGTATAGCTTGTTAAAACGCGCGTAGCTTAATTAAACGAGTATAACTTTAATAGAGGAAAAATCAAATGAAAACGAACCGATTAAGACGATTGCTATCTATGTTGTTGACATTTACGCTGACATTTTCGTTCATATTTACTATGAACTACCCTGTTTACGCCTTGGCCGAACCAGCTCCAGCCAACGAGACAAAACCAGCGTCCGAGCCGCCGGCGCCCGCTGTCTCACCCGCACCCGCCACAGAGCCTCTTGTTATCTCCATTGAGATAAGGGGCACTAAGAGAATCGAAGAAGGGGCTATAAAATCGAAACTCTCTCAAAAAACGAATCAACCCCTTTCACAGGACAAGATTTCCGAGGACGTGAAGACCGTTTACAAACTTGGATATTTCGACGACGTCAAGGTTGAGACGGAGTTTTTCGAAGGCGGCCTCAAGGTCATTTATATTGTCAAGGAAAAACCTACGATAACCAAGATTATCTACTACGGCAATGACGAATTAGAAGATAAAAAGCTCAAGGAAAAAATCACCGTCACGGCTGGCTCTATCTCGGACAATACGCTGATTCAGGACAATGTCAAAAAGTTGAAGGATTATTATGACAGCGAAGGCTATTATCAATCGGAGATTTATCCAATCCTCAACTTCGTCAAAGACGGCGAGGTCACTCTGACATTCCAGATTAAAGAGGGGCCGAAGCTCAAAGTTCGCAAAGTTGAGATAACCGGAAACGAGCACTTAACCACCAAGCAGATTAAAAAAGTGCTGAATACCTCCAAGTGGTGGATACTCTCGTTTTTCGACGGCAGCGGGTTTGTTAAGAAGGACGCCCTTGACGAGGACATCTCAAATATCCAGAACCTCTACATGGACTATGGGTATTTAAATGTTAAAGTTGCCGAACCAAAGGTGGAAGTCAACGAAAATGGCATCACAGTGCGATTCGAGATAAGCGAGGGCCGGCCATATATCCTGGAGTCTGTAAAAGTAGCCGGCAACACCGCCTTCGATAATGAGACCCTTTCAAAACTCGTCATTATGAAGCCGGGAAGCGTCTTCAACAAATCGGAGCTGACCAAGTCCATAACCGCCCTAACCGAATACTATACGGAAAGGGGCTACGCAACGGCGGCAGTAAACCCCGGCGTGTTCCCAAACGAGGCCTCTCTATCCGTAAAGGTTGACCTGAAAATCGAAGAGGGCAAGATATATAAAATCGGTACAATAGAATTTTCCGACAACACAAAAACGCGCGACAAGGTTTTAAGGCGCGAGATTACGATAAACGAAGGAGACACGTTTGACAGCAAGAAAATTAAGCGCAGCTACCAAAACATAAAAAACCTTGACTTCTTCGATAATGTCGACGTAGCGCCAAAACCACAGCCTGACTCCGACATAGTGGATGTAGACGTGAAGGTGAAGGAAAAGATGACGGGCTTTATAAGCGTGGGCGGGGGCTACAGCTCGGTTGACCACAGGATAGGAATGGTGCAGCTGACCCAGACAAACCTCTTCGGCACGGGAGACTACGCGAAAATAGCGACGGAGTTCGGAGGTTCTTCCCTTTATGAGTTTACATATAAAAAGCCGTGGTTTCTGGATAAACCATATACGTTAAGCGGCAGTATTTACAGGCTGGACAAGACATACATCGATTACAGCCGTAGGGCAACCGGCATAGTCATAGGCATAAGCAAGAGATTCTGGGACTATTGGGAGACAGGGGTTGCCTACCGTTTCGAGGCGGTGAGCATCCACGACGTACAAAACACGGCCTCACAGCTGATAATAGACCAGCAAGGATACTCAACAACGGGCAGCATTACGCCGTCTATATCTCGTGACACCAGAGACAGCTATATAGACCCCACGGTCGGCTCAAGAAACAGCGCATACTTCACTTTCGCGGGTGCCCTGGGATCTAACCATTTCATAAAAACCGGCATTGAGTCCCTATGGTTTTTCCCGTTTATCGGCTCAACGACATACTCAGTCAGGGGGAGATACGGCTACGCGTCCGGTTATGGCGGCAACCCGCTGCCACTATATGAAAGATTCTATGTAGGCGGTATAACTACATTGAGAGGTGTCGCTTTTGGCGAAGCCGGGCCGCAAGACTCTGACGGCACGTACATAGGAGGAACCAGCCAGTTATTGATAAATAACGAAATTATATTTCCAATATTCCCGGAGATAAAATTAAAAGGCGTGTACTTCGTGGATGTTGGGTCTGCCTTCGGAAGCGGTGTAACTTTGACAGATATTAAGTATACCACCGGCGCCGGAGTACGGTGGATATCTCCCTTTGGTCCGATACGCCTTGAGTATGGTGTTAACCTTAGAAGGACAAATGGAGAGTCTCTGGGTAGATTCGAGTTTTCTTTCGGGAGTTTCTTTTAACCAGGAGGCTTTCTTAAAAAATTGCTAAAAATGGATTAAATAGAGTATCATATGTCGGAGTATCCCATGTGGATACTGAAAAATGCTTAGGAGGAAAGATGAAGAAAGTTTCGATGGTGTTGGTGATGGTTGTTGCGCTTATATTTGCTGCCACAGCGGCGAAGGCGGCTGCGCAGAATGTAAAAATCGGGTTTGTCGATATTCAAAAGGTGATAAACGAATCTGAACCAGGTAAAAAGGCAAAAGATGCCTTAGAGGTACAGATAAAGGCTCATCAGGCTAAGATCGAGGAAAAAGAAAAGGCAATTGATAGTATGAAAGCCGATTTAGATAAAAAAGGCTCAGCCCTTTCCGAAGATGCGAAAAAGAAAAAACAGGACGAAATGCAGTCCATGGTCAGAGATTTAAAGAGAATGGCGGCCGAGGCTCAGGAAGAGGTAAGAAAAAAAGAGGCCGACCTCACGAAAGATGTCTTTACAGATATCAGGGGAATAATTCGCCAGATTGGAAAGGATGATGGATATACGGCTATATTGGAAAGTGGCGCTGTCCTCTATTCCATGGAAAATGTTGACCTGACTGATACGATTGTAAAGAAGCTAAACAGTCTGAAGAAAAAATAGTCTGCCATATGAAGCTCATTGAGATATCCGATATGTTGGGTGGCCGCGTAACAAGCGGCCACAACATAAATATCGAGGGGGCATGCGGCGTTAATGACGTCAAAGATGGTCAAATCACATATCTCACAGACCTAAGACTTGCCGCTAAATTAGCAAACTCACCAGCTAGTGCCGTGCTGGTCAAGCGCGAACATCAGGATATAGGCATTCCACAGGTCGTTGTTGGTAATCCTTCTCTTGCGTTTTCAAAGCTCCTGCGGATGTTTTATGTAAAGCAATACACCGCGTTGGGCGTAATGGATGGCGCTCATATTTCTGAAGGGGTAACTCTGGGCAAAGACGTAAGCATATACCCGGGGGCATATGTCCGTCCCGGCGCTGTAATAGGGGATAAAACTACCGTCTATACGGGTGTCTATATAGGCGATAACACGGTTATCGGCCAAGAGTGTGTGATTTATCCTAACGTCACCATACGCGAGGACTTAACGATAGGCAGCCGGGTTATAATCCAACCCGGGGCGGTGATAGGTTCAGATGGTTTTGGTTATGAAATGGACGGAGGGCGGCACATAAAAATCCCTCAGGTAGGTACCGTCATAATAGAAGACGACGTAGAAATCGGCGCTAACACAACTATAGACAGGGCATCCACAGGCGCTACGGTAATAGGTGCGGGAACAAAAATAGACAACCTCGTCCAGATAGCGCATAACGTAAAGATTGGCAAACATTCAATCATCATTGCCCAGTCGGCCATTGCCGGCAGTTCCTCGCTTGGCGACTATGTCGTGCTTGCCGGGCAGGTCGGCATTTCTGACCATGTGGATATTGAATCGGGTACAAGAGTGGGCGCCCAGTCCGGCGTTATGGATAATCTCAAGGCTGGTTCGTACATGGGTTCACCATCCCTCCCCCACTTACAGCACAAAAGGTCGTTTATATTATTCTCGAAACTGCCTGAGCTAAACGAGAGGATAAACAAATTAGAGAAACAACTGGCCGGGTTAAGCAAAGACACAACAATCAAACAGTAGCATAACCCGTTTATCGTGACGGGTGTTTTAAAAAAATACACGCCGAAGGACATACGAGGAGGACATACGAGTATGATAAACATTATGGAGATATTAAAAACACTGCCGCATAGATACCCCTTTTTGATGGTAGACAAGGTCATCGAACTGGTGCCGGGCGAAAGCGCCGTCGGGATAAAAAACGTAACGATAAACGAACCGTTCTTTCAGGGCCACTTCCCCGGCA
>JADFXO010000032.1 GCA_015233485.1 Nitrospirota bacterium | reverse complement strand
AGTTGGTTGCAAAAGGCTGGAGATCACTGTAAGAAGATACATGAGCATACAGTTCAACAAGAGAAGATAGATATTAAGCATGTACAGGCAGATGAGATATGGGTTAAGATGGTATTGACCAAGATGTGGATGGCAATGGCTATTGACGTATCGTCTCGTCTATGATTAGGTGGTGTCGTAAGTGAGAGGAGAGATTTAAGGCTCATCACTACATTGGTAGAAAAAATTCGTAGCAATGCTATAAGTTCATCTATATTGCTTTGTGTAGATGGATTGTCAAGTTACGTTACTGCTTTCAAGAAGGTATTCCGTAACCCCATACACACAGGTAAAGCAGGGCGATCTCACTTAGAACCTCAACAGGGTTTGTTACTTGGTCAGGTTGTCAAGAAGTATGAGAAGAAACATTTAACAAAAGTTATCAAACGGGCAGTAATAGGAACTTTAGACGCAATTATATCAGTCATAACTGCTACATGCGGAGGCGTAGGTATCAACACATCCTATATAGAGAGGCTTAATGCTACATTTAGGGGGCGGTTGCACATGTTGGTAAGGCGTGGCAGAGCAATTGCTCACAAAGAACGTATTGTGACAGCAGGAATGTATCTTGTGGGATGTGTCTACAATTTCTGCTGCTATCATAGGTCTCTACGGGAGGCATCCAACGAAGAAGGCAAGAAATGGCACGAACGTACACCTGCGATGGCTACTGGGTTGGCAAGTCGCAGATTGACGATGTCAGCGTTGTTAAGTATTAAGATACCATTGCCGTTATGGGTTGCTCATCCACGACGAGGACGACCACCAAAGCACCTACAAAACCAAACAATGGCGGTGGCTGCATGACCACGTTTGTTTGGGGTGCTACCTAGATGTCTGTGGTTCAGGTAAATTCCTTTTTTTTGAAAAGGGGTGTGCGGAATGTCGGTTTCATAACTTACAATGTATTCCGTCCACTATTGCAACACCATACAGGGGGGGTGATCTATTACTTAAGAACTATATTTTGGAGGTATTTTTTAATTAAATCATGATTTTCATGTAACATATCTTTTGTTTTTGCATTAAGATCATTTAACATTTTTTCTATTTCTATATGAGACATATTAAATCCTCCTCTAATGATAAAAATTCTTTCATGTTTACTTGCTGTAATAATATCATCAGAGTTAAATAGTTCTTCAAAGATTTTCTCTCCAGGTCTTATGCCTACAATTTTGATATCAATATCTTTATATGGTTCAAGACCGTGCAATTTAATTAACTCCTCGGCTATATATAAAATACTAATAGGTTCTCCCATATTAAGTAATAGCACATCGCCTCCATTTCCTATAACTGATGCTTGAAGGACAAGAGATACTGCTTCAGGTATAGTCATAAAATACCTTTTCATGTTTTCATGTGTAACAGTCAATGGACCACCTTCTCTCAACTGTTCTAAAAACAAAGGTAGAACACTTCCACGACTACCAAGGACATTACCAAATCTAACAGATATAAACTTAGTTGTTCCATCCAGAGCTTTGCAGATTATCTCAGAGATTTGTTTTGTACTACCCATTACACTATTCGGATTTATTGCTTTATCTGTTGAAATTAGTATAAATTTTTCCACGCCAAATTTAATAGATGCTTGAGCAAGATTATATGTTCCAAATATATTTACCTTCACTGCTTCAAGTGGATTATGTTCCATCATTGGAACATGTTTGTATGCTGCTGCATGGAATACTATGTTAGGTTTATAAAAGTTGAATACCTGTGCTAATCTTTCCTTGTCTTTTATATCACCAATGACAAAGGCAACATGTTCATCTATATATGAGTGATGTTTTTCCAATTTAATTTGCATATTATACATATCAGTCTCGTCTATATCAAACAAGATCATTTTGATAGGATGGAATGAGTATATTTGTTTAACTAGTTCAGAACCAATTGACCCACAAGCCCCTGTTATCAATATTCTTTTACTAATTAAAGATGTTTCTATATCTTTAAAATCTATATTTACGATTTGTCTGCCAAGAATGTCTTCAATTTTTATATCTTCAAGTGAGTTTACCGTTAGTTTTATATTATCTATATCATATATTCTTGGTACAATCTTTATAGTTTTAACACCTACCTGACGACACATATCATAAATTTTTTTGAGCTCTTTATGATGAAGATTTGGTATTGCAATTATAATATTATTAATTGTATATTTATCTCCTATCTGTGCTAGCATTTTTGTTTCTCCAATGACCTTTATACCGTTAATATAAGAACCTATTTTATTAGTATTGTCATCAAGAAACCCTATTACCTTAAATTTAGATTCTTTTTGCCTTGATATATCTCGAACCACCATTTCACCAGTATTTCCCGCCCCTATAACGATTGTGTTACATTCATTTCTAATTTTAAGATTTCTTATTTGCTCTATATAAACCCTTTTTAGTATTCTCAATGAAAAAATTAAAATCAATGTAATAATAGCATCTATTACAATGATGCTTCGAGGTAATAATAATATTTGATCTTGGTTTGATATTATTGTTAAATGTTTTACAATATTTACATAATATATCAAGGCAATTAATACAAATTCAGACAGTAACAAAGCATTGACTATTTTAGAGACATCTTTAAGACATATGTATCTCCAAGTCATTTTATAGACATTGAAGATATATAAAAAACTAATTTTAATAATAAAAAACAAAGGTACATTAAACAATATTGTGTTGATATATGTCTTATAAAATGAGATATTAAATTCAAATCTTATATAAAAAGAAATAAAAAACGATAATATTATTATTGTTGTATCTGCTATGAGAAAAAACATTAAACGCTTCTTCTCGCTTACATATTTTTTAATATTTAGCATGATTTAATATAACTAAAATATTTTAATTGTATTTTTGACATATATTTCTATTACTCAATAAAGGATCGATAAAAACTTAAAAACATCAAATTAAATATAAATATAACAGTAATTTGCCATAAAAATCCTTTTGTATATGAAAAAAGTGAAATTAACCCAAACAATAATTGAATAACCGCATATAAGAGTGCAATCTGCCAATGTATAAAACCAAACTCATTACTCAAATATTGATATAAATGTTTTCTATGTGCCTGCATCAGATTTTCTCCTCTTTTATAACGATAAAAAATAGTTGTTATGGCGTCAGCATAAAAGACACAAAGAAACATAACAAGACACATAAAGCTATTGACACTTACAGATAGTTTTATCACAAACAAAGCAAACACAAATCCCAAGAGCAGACTCCCGACATCACCCATGAAGACTCTCGCGTTTGGTAGGTTAAAAGGAAGAAACCCCAGACAGGCAGAAGATAGAGAAATACACATTAATGTTATATCAAAATCATGTGCAATATAATAGGAAAAAAGTGATATAAGCCCAAAAGCAACTAAGCCAGCCAATCCAGCTATTCCGTTTATTCCGTCCATAAAATTATAAAAATTTGCCGTACCAACTATAAAAAAAACAAATAATAATAATATGATGATTTCTACAGATAGTAGTGATATTTGTTTATAAGCATATACTGCAATGGTGGCACATATAATTTGAGTTGTAAGGCGTAATTTAATTGAAAGATTAAAGCAATCATCAAGCAAACCAAGTAGGCCAATACTACTTGTAACAAGTATAACGGATGCGTTTTTAAATACAAATAAGCCCGTCAATGTATAAGCTATCCATATACCTATGCCACCTCCTCGAGGTGTAGGTGTAGAGTGAGAGCTACGTTCATTAGGTAAATCAACTATCGAAATTTTATAACCATATCTTGAGACAAGAAAAGACGACAGTGCGCTTAGAGTTAGAGATAAAAAGAAAACAAACAATATATTATGAGTTACAGTTGCTAATTTCATGGACAAGTATTACCACGTCGTTAGTTTTTGTGATACCATATGCACAAACCTCTTCAATATATTTAAAGACGCATTGTAATCTGTATCCGAAATAGAATAAGGAGTCTGGAAGTTTATACTCAGATTCTATACTCATTTAACCTAAACCACTCTACCGTATCCTTAAATCCTTGACTTAAAGTAAATGGAGGTATCCATCCTAACTCGTTTCTTATTTTTGAACTGTCAATTACTAAAGAATCTGTAAGGCGATCTACTGCATTTGATTTTCCGGTTATGACTCCTGCAATATGCAATAAAGTAGATGGTAAAAAAAACAAACGAGCAGAATTGCTAAAAAAAATTGATAGTCGTTTTATAATCTCTGACGTAGATATATCCTCGCCATCACATACTAAGAATGTTTTGTTTTTAGCAGAAGGATGTTGGATGCATAGTATTATTGCGTCAATTAGGTTTCCTGCATATATAAGACTGCGACTATTATTGATATTTGCCAGAGGCAGTGGAATACCTTTTTTTACTAATTTTAGAATATTGTAAAAGTTACCCTTGACTCCTGGTCCGTAAACAAGAGGAGGGCGAATAATGACAATTTCAAGGTTAGTTTTTTCAGCAATATGACGTAAAGACTGTTCAGCTTCCCACTTTGAAATAGCATAAAACTCTTTAGGGAATGGGTGATCTTTTTCAGTAAAAGGTTTATTAATAGTCCTCTCTCCATTTACTTTTATTGTACTTAGATAAATCATCCTTTTTACACCTAGTATAGCCGCTTGAATTGCAAGATGTTCAGTACCAAGAGTATTTATATGTCTATATCTCATTAGTGGATTATCTGATGTTTCTTTCATGATATGTACCCGAGCGGCAAGATGTACTATTACGTCAACGCCCGTGAGTATATTACGCCAATCTGTTGTCGGACCAATATCATCTACTATAGATATATCCATTCTATCAGGCAAAGATAAATTTATACGTTGTGAACGCACTGTTCCCACTACCACATATCCTTTTTCACACAATGTTTTTGAAAGATATCTACCAATAAACCCTGTTACTCCTGTGACAAGTATCTTCATCTTACTCAGACAAACAAAATCTTTGCTTGCTTAGGACATTTATAGAAAAACACACGTCTGTTTATACCTGTTAAAGAGTAGACTATAATTTTATCTATCCCTTACAGAAGAAGATATTCCTGGCATAAATGATGCTGACCGTTCTATACAATTCCAGTTATTCTTGAACCATTGAATGGTGTTTTTTAAGCCTTCATCAAGTTTAACCTTTGGTGTATAACCAATCAGAGACTTAGCTTTATCAATTGATGCTAAAACTTTATTTCTAGTATCCCACTTTCTGTTATTGACAAACTTTATTCCTGAATCATTACCGACAACATCGTTAATCATATTAGCAAGTTCAAAGATTGTAGTTTCTTGGCCCGTAGCAAGATTAAACTCTTCGCCTATTGCCGAATCACAATAGCCAACTCTCATTAAACCATCAACGATATCTCCTACATAGGTAAAATCTCTTGTTTCTTCACCTGTTCCAGTAATTGGCAGTGCTTCTCTTTTCATCGCCCAGTAGATGAAGTTTGGGATTACATTTCTATATTGACCAGGAACCTCTCCAGGTCCATACGAATTAAAAAATCTTGTTTTTACGATCTTGAGCCCATAATAATTCTTGAAATAATTACAGTACATTTCTCCAAGTGCTTTGGTTATTTGATATGGAGTATTTAAGTTAAACGACAAAAAATCTTCTTTTAATGGTAATGGTGCTTGACCGCCATAAACAGAACATCCAGAAGATGCAAATACGAAGCGATCAATTTTATTAAACAGAGAATATTCTAAAAGTTTAAGAGTTCCAAAACCATTTATGTTTAAATCCTTTTCTGGGTAATCTACAGAATTCTGATTCGCAAATAATGCGGCAAGATGAAATACATACTTAGGTTGCTCAAAGAAGACTCTCTTTAAATAAATATCGTCAGTTACACAACCTTTAACAAACATTATATTTTTTTTTCTTGGAATATTCCATATGTAACCAGATGACAAATCATCAAGTATTATGACCATGCCAGCTCCAAGATCAGCTAATGAAGTACATAAATTTGTTCCAATAGCACCTGCACCTCCTGTTACAAGAATAACTTTACCCTTATATGCCTCGCAGTCTATGTCATTCATGAATAACCTCCAATTTTGTTCTATTTATACCCAAATAAATCAAGTTATAACTGTTCTATCTTCCAATAACTGTTTTTAGGCTTTCGACTATTCTAAAAGCTGTTTTACCGTCCCAATACTCAGGACATACAGTATTTTGCCATTGGCCTTCTATAATTTTTCTCACATAATGGATAATATTTTTAGTGTTTACCAATTTGTTAGTGCCATGAGTAAGTGTAATCGGTCTCTCGGTGGTATTTCTGAGGGTTAGGCAAGGGATGTTTAGATAAGTTGTTTCCTCTTGTATACCTCCTGAATCTGTAATAACAAGTTTTGCGTTTTTTACTAAACTCATAAATTTTATATACCCTAATGGTTCTATTATGTTTATTCTCGATGATACTAATATTTTGTTCAATAAATTATTCTCCTTCAGGTGATTTTTTGTTCGAGGATGAACGGGAAAAATCAGGGGAAGCATCTTACTTGTTTCAATCAATGAATCAACAATATTACGGAGAACCTCTTGATCGTCAACATTAGACGGACGATGCAGTGTCAATACGCCGTATTGATGTTTATCAACCCCCAGTTCTGCAGGTACGTTTTCTTTCTCAATCACTGACAGCATCATTTCATATGAGTCGATCATTATGTTACCGACACGTTTGATCTTTTCTGCTGCTATTCCTTCACGCAGCAGATTTGCGTCGGCATCGTGAGATGGTGTCCACAACAGATCAGCTATTGTATCAGTGACAATACGGTTAATTTCCTCTGGCATAGTGCGATCTCCGCTACGCAGTCCTGCTTCAAGATGGGCAACAGGCAAGCAAAGTTTTTTTGCTGTAATCGCACAAGCCATCGTTGAATTGACGTCTCCGACAACTATAACCCAGTCAGGCATGCTTTGAAAGCACACCTTTTCATATGCAGTCATAACCCTAGCTGTCTGCTCTGCATGGGTTCCACTGCCGACATTGAGATAAATGTCAGGATTTGGTAATAACATATCTGACAAGAATGTATCTGACATGTTCACATCATAATGCTGTCCTGTATGAACCATCATTGGCCTACACCATTGTTCTTTTATGAGAGAGTGATACAATGGCGCAACTTTCATAAAATTTGGTCGTGCAGCAGTGATAAGATGTATAACAGTAGATTTTAAGACTTTTTTCATTCAAGTAATTTTTCTGATACCAACACCATATTCTATATAATATAGCATTTGGAGGAATAATTGTCAAGTTCTTAAACCTACACAGAAGGGGTCAAGGGGGCTGGCCCCCTTGACCCCATAATTGCTTAACCTTGTATTTATATAAAAACATTTGTCCAGGTACTTACTGAACATTTTTATTATTGACAAAATAATCTTTCTATTTTGTCAATACACATTTCTCGTGTGAAGTTGGTTGAAACAAAACTAAATCCTTTTTCCCCATACTGATGTAGTTTACAGCGTTCTTTGTATAATTTATATATTAATTCAGATGCTTTTAAAGGGTCGTCAGAAATCATAGAATATCCGCATTCAGCATCTCTGATGATCTTGTGCCCATCACTTTCTTTATTAAGAAAGGCAACGATTGAGACTGATGCTGCCATGTAGCCAAGAATTTTGCTTGGAACGACTGGTGTTTTATTCAAATTGCTTAAACATACAACACCAACGTCTATATCTTTTACGAGTTTAGGGTATTCTTCCTTGCTAACAAACGGTCTAAATATTACATTGTTAAGAGAAATATTCACTGCTTTTTTTTCAAGTTGTTTTCTCTCCATACCATCACCTACGATAAGAAAACAAATGTCTGGTATATGTCTGAGTCTATCCGCTGCTTCAAGCAAGAGATCAAGCCCTTGTGATGGGCCAATTACACCTGCAAAGAGCAGGACAAATTTGTTTTCAAGATGTAACTGTTTCCTGAACTGTCCAGTTGCATTTGTATTTACATAGGGGGCAATATCTATCCAGTTATATACGGTGGTTATTTTTTCTTGAGGTACCTTCTTTTTATTGCAGAGAAAGCTTGAATTACCTTCAGAATGTACCATTATATGATCTGCCGTTGAATATGCGTTGGATTCTATTTGCTCAAAAATTTTAATTGACAAGCTGTTTCTTAATATACCAAGGTCTATTGCATTTTGTGGAAAGATGTCTTGCACGTTTAAAATAAACTTAGCCTTTGATGTTTTTTTTAATATGCTTCCGACAAGTGAAAGCGAAAGAGGTGGACTATATACAATTACTATATCAATTTTTTGATTAATATACTTCTTGATGTTATATAGAAAAACAAACGGTAAAACCATGTGTGAGATTCCACGAACAAAATAATTTACCATATGAGATGGTAGAGTCTTAATTCTAATTACTTTTATACCATTTTCATTGCTAACATTTTCAAAAGACTTGTATATGTTGTCTTGGATGAGATTATGCTGTGGATATGAAGTGATAACAGCAATATTATGTCCTCTATCATTTAAATCCTCTGCAAGTTCTTGCATGAGATGAGCAGATGAACGAATTTCAGGAGGATATGAGCTTGTTATCAGGAGGATATTCATAATAATTATCTTTCTACTTATTAACTATTCCAGTCGTATACTTTGAGGTGTAGCAGTATAAATGGAATCATTTATTTTAAATGTAGTTAGAGTTGAAAGAAATAGTTCCCTGGGTGTTGGAGAAGGAGCTATTTTACCTTTAACAACGTCCACAATGTGGTAAAACTCCTCTAAATATCCTAACTCCTGGTGTGAGGTTTTATATTTCTTCTTTGAACCATTAATATAAAAATATGTCGTTTTGAAATCGGTGCACACTATGGTTTTCCTTTCCCAGAACACTTCTATTTGTTCCCTTGAGTATGCTCTGTTACCTGAGGCCGAATAAATGATGTTACCTATGGAGCCATCTTCAAATTTTAGTGTAATCACAGTGTTATCGCTGTTAAGAGATGTTTGGTTATTTGCGGATATTCTCTCTGCATACGTTTTTACCGGATCACAACCTGTGAGAACCTGCATGAAGTCTATAAAATGGCCTACTTCGCCTATAATTCTGCTGCCACCCTCCTCTTCAGCATGAACCCAGTGAGTATTCGGAACAAATCCTGCGTTGATCCTATAAGTAATTACCAGAGGATCCTTTCGTTCAGCTAAGTATTGCCTTATTCTTGTGGTATGTGGGGAATGACGTCGGTTGTATCCGACACACAAGATGCAATTATTGTTGTTAGATAGAGCAGACTGATATGTTTTGATTATTAGCGATAGTTCTTCTTTATTGACACAAAGAGGTTTTTCGATAAAAACATTTTTTCCGTTAAGTAATGATTCGATAAGTATCGTTGCGTGCGTACTATGAGGAGTAGCTATTACAATGAGCGCTATCTCTTTATTGTTTAGAAGCTCCTTGTAGTTTGTCGTGCTTTCTCTGAATCCAAATTTTCTGCCAATATGGAAACTGTTGATTCCAGATGCTGTGCATATACTGTGAAGGGCCAAGCCTTTCACCCTCTTAAGTGTTGGCAAGAGAATTGAGCGAGCAAATAGCCCAGCCCCTATGACTGCAGTTTGAATGTCATCGATGCTGGATGGTGATGACAATCGTTCGATAGTTATATGTGTTTCTATTTTTATGTCAAATTTTTCTTTTGTGGGATAATTAATGATCACGCCAACGTACTGTGAGCTTCCTTCTCCAAGCATTTGTTTGTATACAGCTTCTGCTTTATCAATCTGTGTTCTTAGTGAAATCAATTCTTTTATCCGTATTTTTTCGGTTGCCACCAGGTTCAAGAACTCTTCAAGGTTTCTCTGTTGTGTCCATCGGATGTAACCGATGGGGTAGTCTATGCCTTTGATCTCATATAAAGGATCAAGAAAACCTGGTCCACCACCTTTGGAGACAATTATGGAGACCTCTTTATGCCACATTTCATTTCTATGAGGGTGGATGTCGGCAACTCCTATAAGTACAATCTTACCAGCAAATCTTGATATCTCTACAGCCATATGTAGTGGGGCATCACTTTTTGTGGCTGCTGTGATGATGACAGCATCTGCCCCGTGGCCATTTGTGAGCCGTTCCACACAATTTTTAAAACCGTTTTCGTCTGTATAAAGCTGCTTCACTCCAAGTGAGGCAGCAAGTTCAACCTTGTTTTTATCAATATCTATACATATTGGCTTGCATCCATAGGCATTAAGGATTTGCACAGTAAGAAGGCCTATTAGGCCTAGGCCAATTACGGCTACGGTTTCACCAAATCCAACTGTTGCACATCTGATACCGTGAAGGGCTATTATACCCAACATGCCAAAGGAGGCTTCTTCAAATGACAACTGTGGTGGTATTGAAGCGCATAGGTACTCAGTACCTGTAAAGTACTCGGCATGACTAGCATAGCCGCTGCCTATACAAGCTACCCTGTCACCAGGGGAAAATCTATGGACATTCTCTCCTACATCAATAACAATGCCTGCAGCACTGTAACCTAATGCTGTAGGAGTGTCGAGCCTGTCCATAGCTTCTTTGAAAGTTTTTAAAAGCCCCTCGTTTTTGGTCTTCTCGATAAATCTACGTACCAAGTCTGGACGCGCTCGCGCCTTACCTAAGAGACTTTTTTTGCCAAGTTCTATGATAGAGCGTTCTGTACCAATGCTTATTAGAGATGAACGATTTTCTACAAGAATCTTATTTGAGGTGCATAGTGGCACAGGAACTTCCACTAGTTCAACAACTCCAGTGCGATAGTTTTGGATTATTTGTTTCATGTTGTGGTGCTACCCTTTACATTGCTAAATTGACTTACCAGCATTAATTCGTCGTATGAGCGTATTGGAGGTTCATCTATGAAATGCTTAATATCTTCATTAGTGCTATTTTTTTCAAGGACAAAGACATTTTTAGAGGATTCAAATCTTTCTACGGGGTAGATGACTTTTTCAGGTGCATACAAACAGATTACTTTACGTCCTGCAATCCATGCATCAAGAAGTGTAGTACTTGCCACTGATACAACTATCTGTGAATATAGGATTGCGTTCTCTATAGTGTTATCCTCTGGAGTTTTTATGCTACAACTAATACCTAATTCTTTGCAAAGTAAGTAAATAGTGTTACAATGCTTTTTATATGCTCTTATATAATGAGGACGAATAATTACTGACCAATTCTTATCAAGTGTCGCAATGAGTCTTCTCAATAATTTAAAAAATATCGACGATGTCATATAATAGTCAAAAGTCACCAGTAATATCTTAAACATATTAATATTTTCCTGATTCCAGCCTCTGTCAAAGAGATACTTATGAACGGGATTAACGCTAATAATAAACTGTTTGGGAGGGCAATGCAGTGAAACGAAAAGGTTGCGATAGTATTCACCCCATACATGAAACTCATGGAATTCGCAAAAAGCATTCCCTGCATAAAAAAATCGGTCACCATGCATAATATTAACATGTTTGACTTCATGTGTTTCACAATATGCTGTAACAAAAGAACTGTAGAAAGATCCTTCGGTGAAGTTAATAATATTTCTTGGCTTATATCTTGCGATAATGTCTGAGTAAGCAGAAACAACAAGGATACACTTAGAGAGAAATAAGGGACTAAACAAGATATGATAGCGGTGTTGAAAGAGCCTGTTCACAGTTAACAAATCATGTACACTAAGTGAACGATGTATTTTTTCAATAAACACCACATCATCATATTGCATAGGTACAATACGTCTGCGCCATAAGAAATGAAGAAACATAACTGTAGATTTTCTATTTTTACTAACTTGTGTATGGAGAAAAAGTCGTTTTAATAAAAGGTATAAAACAGCAGGTAATATTAATATTATGGAAACAATGTTGATTATGGGTAAAATAATAGGATATTTGAATAGGTCAATTTGGCACATATATTGTGCGCAAGACCTTAAAACCCTTGTTTTTTGCATATCTTCCATGCTGTCTGCATCTATGTTTTTACTAAATATTCGGCGTGCATAGCAATTCACAATTACCTTATTGGTAATATAAGAGTAATCGTATTTTTTTAATCCATCAAAATGGAAAGGTTTCTTGAAAATCATAGACTTCCGCTATATTGATGTGGCCATAAGTTTACCTCATGGCCGAACAGGTTTCAGAGATTGGCGCTTAAGTTTCAGCGCTGGTTTCTCTACGAAGAACCAGGACAGCGCCGCGATAGCGAAGGTCAGCACAACAGCCAATGACACGCTGGGAATGGAGAGCAACAGGAGCATGTTGATTACAGGCATATGCCAAATGTAGGTTCCATAGCTGAGATCGAACGTCAGGCGAACAAACGGCGCAACGAAGGCGAACCAGAGTGCCAGACCAACGTAGCTAACTAAATAGACCAATCCTAGTCTATTGCCGGAGGGATAGAACAAAATACCATTTCCACAATACATCATTATTGTTATAGGAACTACCAGACACGGCATATATTTTAGCCAGCGCTGTACATAGTCGAAATGTTTCACGGCAAGAATACCGAAACCAAACATCCAACCCCATGCTATTGGCGTCAGCGCTATAAAATCGTAAAGCGTCTTGTCTCTATAAATCGTATTTGTCAAAACCACAGGTCCTATTGCGTAGGTCGCGAATGACAAGGCAAGAAGTACCAGCACGGTTAAGTGGAATCTACCCTCCATCCAAACTATGATTGGAACACATAAGTAGAAAATAATCTCTGTGGTCAGTGTCCAAAGCGAGCCGTTAATAACTCCAACCCCGACATTGCGAAAAAGCTCTGGGTTGTAGGCTTGAGCTAGTGTGATCTGAGCAAAAAACCATATAGCGTAGGTCGTGAAGTTATCGAATATATCTCTCCATCCCCTGGCGGTCAGTGCAACTGCAACTCCTCCCAGCGTAACAGACACGAGGCCTGGATAAAGTCGAAGGAACCGATTCTTGAAATAATTCCGACCGGGCGCATTAATATAGGAGGCATAGATAAGAAAGCCGCTGACGAAAAAAAAAGCGGGTACACCGGGGAAGTGACCTATAACATATGGTATTTCGATTCCCAAATGGTCTGCTGCATGACATATCATGACCTGTGTAGCGAAGATCAGGCGTAGCCATTCCAGATTATTGTTTCGTGGAAAAGCCAAGTTCAATGTTGGGCTACCTTGCTTACTTGGCCCAGTATTGTTGGATGATCTATCATATTTCTAACAAACAGAGAGATCCTCTCAGAACTCTTACCGTCGTTTGGTCCGTTAAATCGTGAGATCAATGAAAGCTTCTTAAATGCTTCCTCCCGTGATGTAGCGTCAAAAAGAAGGAGTCTAACCATTGTCTCAAACTCTTCTGGTGAATTCGCGCCAAAGCAGAGGCCTTCTGACACAAGGTCTATAGGACAAGGTGTACCTGAAAAATTATATACCAGCGAAGGGATACCCATAACGCCTGCTTCTATTATAAGATTACTGGCCATGGTTATAAGAAGATCACATACATTTACAAGAGCAAGGACGTCGACATCTTTGGCAATCATAATATTTGGGGGATACCCAAGATGAACAAGTAGTTGTTCAAACTCAGCTGGTTGATCGCCTGGATGTAGCTTGATGATTGTAAAAATTCCTTCCATTTTAGCGAGTAACCTGACAGAAGGTTTAATCTCTGTCATTTGCCTTGCCCTAGCTTCGGTAGCAACTATAACAAGTTTTTTGCCATGTGCAAGAGGGAAAAGTCCATAAATATAGCTTTTGTCCGATTCTATATCTCTCCGAAAACATCTGTCGAAATGTTCGGAGCCAACAAGTTGTATGGTTTCCTTTTTAATGCCATTCTTAACCATAATGTCGACTACCTGCTCTCCATACACAAGATGGTAATCTGCCGGCCAAAAGGAACAATAAGGGTGATCCATATGGAGCACTGTTGTAACACCAACAGTCTTAAATCCATGTGAAGACAGGTAAGTCAACCCACCTGCAGGTGTGTAATTGGCTTCACCTACTGCCAATGCTATTTTTATCCCATAATGATTGGCTAAATGATCAAGCGAACACTCTATATTCTGAGCCCTTGCTAAATGTCCAAAAAGAAACAGTTGTATCTTGCTTAGAAATATCTTCCAGTAAATATCTTTCTTGTCTGAGGCAAAAGAACCTACTATTGAACGAAGTTTAAGAAATGTTCCTAATAAATTGGCATAATGTTTCGTGTTTACGTTGATTGGTATACAATACACATGCTCATATCTTTGGCCTATCATTTTCAGAACAAACGGAGAACTTGTAACAATAACAGGTTTTATCCCGCGTCCTATAACGTCATCCGTTATCTTTAACATACTGGTTAGGTTTATCATTGAGCCTGTATCGTCTATGAGAATAAAAACAGTCTCCGTAGAGTTGTTTATGTCATGAGCAGGCAATTTAACATAAAAAGGGCTTGCTTTTGCGAGCGAGCTATATCCTTTTCTGTATAAAACTTCAAAGGTAAATTTAATAAAATACTGTATCTTGCTCATCATATGTACAGTCTTATTTTTAATGAATTCGTATTGGAAGTTATCCGGCAGGACAGAAACAAGGTCTTTGTTATAATATGGACTGTCTATAACTATCACGATGTCAGATGCGTTTTGGTGATTATTTTTCTTTATTATTTCCTCAATACTGATTGCCTGAAATAACTCCCTTGCCCATGTATGATGCATAGCAGCTAACATTGTTGGAGTAAAAGGGAGTTTACGTTGTTCAATATAAGCAGAGAATTCTTTAATCGCTACATATGCAGCCTTAAAATACATGATTTCTTCTTCCTGCGATATATAGTCTCTGAAATAAACCAAACCAATATCTTGTTTAATAAAAGGCATTATGGCAAGAGAAAAACTTAAAAAAAGAGTTTCGTTCTTGCTCTTTATATTTGAGCGTGCCCATTGAGTTAAAAGTTGTCCTTCCTTCTCATAATCTGTCCCTACACAAAGAAGTTTTACTACATTATGCATCAGTGAAACGCCAGTATCATAATTATTAAAATATTGCCTTTTTTGATGCCATTACTTTGTTTGGTAGCACCACAAATAAACGTGGTTGCCAGGATTTAAGCCACTTTTATACATTCATAATATGGCGTCGTTACTATACTAGAACAATCTGACCACGTTTGAATGGAGTGCTACCCTTTGTTTTTATTTATAGCGCGTTTCGATCTTATGCAATACAAAAAAAGGAGGGCGCCTGGCCGCCCCCTCCTTAGACCTCCCCTGCAAGGTGACCAGTCCCCTTGACAGTGCCACATATTTTGTATTTAATTGAATCGAAATCTGCTATATCTACAATGATTAGTTGTTCTTTACAAATGTACATGAATTTAGGTTTATAGCTCTTTTAGAAGCTCCTTATCGTCATATCCTGGAATATGATAATCAATACCTGATTTTTCTGCTATTTCCCAGTATATTTTCTGTAGTTCCTCAAATATTTCCTCGCTCCCTTGTATGTCCTTTTCGTATTTTTCTATCATGGGATAGTACTCTTCTGGTAAAGTAGCATATAAAACAAATGTCCTCGATAGATTTTCTATCTCGTCTTGGGTAATCTGAGGCATAGTAAGGACTGGTTTCCACGACAATCTTCCTTCACGAATAAAGCTATCGTCTAGATACCCATGCTTTACACAATATTCCCTTAACGCAGTTCCGTGGTATGGAGCAAAAATATTTACGTTGAAACTTTTAGGTTTACACTGTTTAGCCAAACGAATAGTATCGAAAATCTCTTTTCTTCCCTCGTGAGGAACACCTATTATAACATTACCTGACGTTCGTATCCCGTACTTGTTCATTATGTTGAAAGCCTCTATGGTTTTATCAGGCGATATGCGCCTCTTAAAGACCTCCTGGCGGACAAATTCATTACCGGTTTCAATGCCCATACTTATGGCAATGCAGCCAGCCTCACGAACGTAATACATCTTTTTATCGGTAATGTGTAATCCTCCCGCCTGTATCCAGAATGGCAAACATACCTCTTTGCTATATCGTATGCTGAAATCTTTTAATTCCTCTTCACTTCGTAACATAAAGTCGTCATCGGTGAACTGTATAAAATTAATACCAAAAATGTCTTTAACATACAATAATTCGTCGATTAGACGCGGGATCGATTTTTTCCTAAGGTATGTTTTTATATGACTTCTATAGCTATCAAGAAACAATTGGTTACAACAATATGTACAGCGGTTAGGACAGCCTCTTTGACTCTCGATAAATGTCATCTTATAAACGTGTCCTGCCATAGGACTGTAGAAATGTCGCTTATCTATTAAACCAAGATCGGCAAATGGTATGGAATCCAGATTGGTTGGCTCGGCAACTTCGTTTTTTATTATCTTACCGTCATGAGTCTTAAACCACAAGCCTTTTACATCGGTTATGTTGCGTCCGTCTTGTATTCTGGCAATAAGCTCTGGTAGTGCTACCTCTCCTTCTCCGACGCATATGATATCGACAAAGTCTTTACTGATAACATACTCTGGTCGTGTCATACAATATACACCACCCATGATAATTTTTGCTGTTGGTAGAGCTTTTTTCGCAATATCAGCGAATTGTAAGGCAACCATGCTAGTATCTTCTGTTAGCGTAAACCCGATAAGATCAGGTTTAAACGTATTAATCTCATCTTTGAGATCATTGGCTATGTCGTTGAATGTGGCTTTTTTATAGACAACTCCATAAGGCGTCATATCTATAGGTCTGAAATTTAAGTTGCGGCCTCGAATTTGAAAGTCATTCTTTTCAATCTCTACTCCGTAAAATGTCATATCGAATAACCTGACATCGTGTCCATGTGTTTTCAATATTGTGAGAAGGTAGCCTACACCTAAAGGTATTTTTGTGTTGCCTGTACTATTTGGATAAACCATTAAGAACTTCATAATCTTTTTTAACCTCCATTGTTTGATATCACTTACATAAAAGATGCAGTAATTAGTTGTTCTTTAAAATCTGCTTTCTATACATTCTACACACTTATGAAACTCCTCTGGAAACTCTCCGGTGATAATAGATTGACGCAATCTATTCATTTTATCTGAGTGCCAAACATCATGAATAGAAGACTCTTTTGCATCACCCATCAGAAAACCATCACGCCATATCAAACAGCAAGGGCTTACCGTACCGTCCACATTAATTGCAAGCCTGTGAAAAGGTTCAAGACAATTAAACTTTTCTATAACTCTGTTGTGGGCAGTTAAATCAGTAACTTTGTTGGCATCCCAATACTGTTGTATCGATATAGCATCTACATGTGGTTTCCATAAAGCAATAAATTCATCTACCTCATGTTCGTTGATATTAGTCACACAAAATGATACTTTGACAACTGGTGTGACACTACCAAGCTTATCCCTGAGTTCTATTAAATCATGTATGTTTTTTATAACTTTTTTCAGGTTTTTACTTTTTCTTATTTTTAGATAGGTAGATTCTGTAGCTGCATCTAAAGATATATTTATCCGCGTTAATCCCGAAATGATAAGTTTCTTGGCCATTTCACTCGACAGTAAAGAACCGTTTGTGGACATCCATATATCAAGCACACCTCTATCAGTGGCATAGTATATAAATTTATCGATATCATCCCTTAATAATGGTTCTCCAACATTATTAACCGTGATGGCGCAAAGGCCATTATCTAAACCCTCGTCTATTATCTTCTTGAAAAGATTGAAATCAAACAGCTTTTTTATGCTCATAAAATCAGTGGCTTGTGGATAAATATAGTTCAAATGGCAAATAGCGCAATGATAATTACAACCATATACTGTTTCAAAATCTATATGCAAAGGAAAGTCAATGAGGGTAGTCGTCTTATAAGTAGCTTCCCATTTTTGCCGATATTCCCTGAATTTGTCTCCTTTTAAAGCAATTAATTTTTGATTCGTATTATCATAATTAACATTTAGGGTGCTATCTTTGACAAACATTTCTTTCTGTTCTAAGTTACTTTGGATGTTATACCAAGTTGCGTTCATAGGAATAACTTCCATCTAAGGAAATCAGTTATGCAAGCCTCGAAAGGTCTTTTTCTAATATACTTTTTTGACTGCAACTTGGTATTAGTAACTTCTGATATTAATTTCTTTGAGCCCTGAATATCCTTCATTTCAGATGTACCTCCTGAGTGTGTTTGATATCATTACTTTGTTTCTCCTTAATCCTTATTGTCGCGATATTTCTTTGTGTTCTCTATCATATCTTTAACAAACAGAGCAATTCTTTCCGAACTCTTACCGTCATTTGGTCCGTTAAATCGTGAGATCAACAAAAGCTTCTTCAGTGCTTCTGCCCGTGATGTAGCATCAAAAAGAAGAAGTCTAACCATCTTGTCAAACTCTTCTGGTGAATCAGCGCCAAAACAGAGACCTTCTGAGACAAGATCTATAGGGCAAGGGATACCTGAAAAATTATATACCAGCGAAGGGATACCCATAATACCTGCTTCTATTATAAGATTGCTGGCCATGGTTATAAGAAGATCACATACATGTACAAGAGCAAGGACGTCGACATCTTTGGCAATCACAATATTTGGTGGATGTCCAAGATGAACGAGTATTTGTTCGAACTCATCCGGTTTGTCGTCTGGATGGAGCTTTATTATTGTAAAAAGCCCTTCCATTTTAGAGAGTAACCTAACAGAAGGGTCAATCTCGATCATTTGTCTTGCCCTGGATTCTGTAGCTACTATAACGAGCTTTTTACCATGTACCTGAGGAAAAAGTTTATAAACATAACTTTTGTCCGAGTCTCTATCTCTTCGAAAACATCTGTCGAAATGCTCGGAACCAACTACTTGTATTTTTTCATTTCTAATTCCATCCTTAACCATAATGTCGACTACCTGCTCTCCATACACAAGATGGTGCTCTGCTGGCCAAAATGAACAATAAGGATGGTCCATATGGAGCACTGTTGTAACACCAGCAGTATGAAATCCGCGTGAAGACAAGTAAGTCACTCCCCCGGCAGGTGTGTAATTGGCTTCACCGACTGCCAATGCGACTTTTACTCCAAAATGATTGGCTAAATGATCAAGCGAACACTCTATATTCTGAGCCCTTGCTAAATGTCCAAAAAGAAACAGTTGTATCTTGCTTAGAAATATCTTCCAGTAAATATCTTTCTTGTCTGAGGCAAAAGAACCTACTATTGAACGAAGTTTAAGAAATGTTCCTAATAAATTGGCATAATGTTTCGTGTTTACGTTGATTGGTATACAATACACATGCTCATATCTTTGGCCTATCATTTTCAGAACAAACGGAGAACTTGTAACAATAACAGGTTTTATTCCGCGTCCTATAACGTCATCCGCTATCTTTAACATACTGGTTAGGTTTATCATGGAGCCGGAATCGTCTATGAGAATAAAGACAGACTCCATAGAGCCGTTCTTGTCATGAGTAGGCAATTTAACATAAAAAGGGCTTGCTTTTGCGAGCGAGCGATATTCTGTCTTGTATAAAATACCAAAGGTAAACTTAATAAAATACTTTATCAATATCCATTGCTTTATTTCTATAGCACTCTTTTCGATAAATTCGTAGTGTAAGTTGTTGGGCAGTCCGGTAAGTAGGCCTTTGTCATAAAAGAGATTGTCTATAACAGCCACAATGTTAGATGTCATGTTTTGTTGTTTATGTTTTTTTATTATTTCCTCGAGACTGATTGTGTTAAATAAATCTCTTGCCCATGTATGATGCATAGCAGCTAACATCGTTGAAGCAAAAGGGAGGTTATGTTGTTCAATATAAGCAGAGAATTCTTTAATCGCTATGTATGCAGCCTTAAAATACAGGAGCTCTTCTGGCAATGAGATATAATTCTTGAAATAAATCAGGCCAATATCTTGACTAATAAAAGACATAATGCCATGAGAAAAGCTTAAAAAAAGAGTTTCATGTTTATTTTTTATATTTGAGCGTGCCCATTGAGTTAAAAGTTTCCCTTCCTTCTCGTAATCTCTTCCTACGCCAATAAGTTTTACTGCGTTATTTGCCTCAGCATCAGACCGTTTATTTTGTATTGATACATTCATTCATAATCCTTCAATTTTTTGACAAAACGAGCTATCCTTTCTGAACTCTTGCCATCGTTTGGTCCGTTAAATCGTGAGATCGACGAAAGCTTCTTCAATGCTTCCGTCCGTGATGTAGCATCAAAAAGAAGAAGTCTAACCATCTTATCAAATTCTTCCGGTGAATATGAGCCAAAGCAGAGGCCTTCTGCAACAAAATCCATAGGGCAGGGGGCGCCTGTAAAATTATATACCAGCGAAGGTATACCCATAACGCCTGCTTCTATTATAAGATTGCTGCCCCTGGTTATAAGAAGATCGCATATGTGTACAAGGGCAAGGACATCGACCTTTTGGGCAATAACAACATTTTTGGGATGCCCAAGATGAACGAGTAGTTGTTCAAACTCATCTGGGTTATCGCCTGGATGGAGCTTTATTATTGTAAGAACTCCTTCCATTTTAGAGAGTAACATAACAGAAGGTTCAATCTCGATCATTTGTCTTGCCCTGGATTCTGTAGCTACTATAACAAGCTTTTTACCATATGCCTGAGGAAAAAGTCCATAAACATAATTTTTGTCCGAGTCTATATCTCTACGAAAACCTCTGTCGAAATGCTCAGATCCAACCACATGTATGTTTTCATTTTTAATTCCATCCTTCAGCATAAGGTCGATTACCTGACTTCCATAAACAAGGTGGTGCTCTGTCGGCCAAAAGGAACAATAAGGATGATCCATATGGAGCACTGGTGTAACACCAGCAGTGTGAAATCCACATGAAGACAAGTAAGCCCCCCCCCC
>JADFXO010000329.1 GCA_015233485.1 Nitrospirota bacterium | reverse complement strand
GGATGCTTCCAGGGTTCGCCCTGAGAAAAATCCTCCTCACAAACGGTGTATTGCTAAGCGGCGGGCTGTTAAGAGACCTCAACGTAGACGAGATACAGATAAGCATAGACGGACTAGCCGCGGGCCATGACGCCGTCCGCGGCAAAGGCCAGTACAATAAGGCAATTAATGCCATAAAACGGGCGCAGGACGCCGGATTCGACGTGTCTGTCGCCACAACGATACATTCAGAAAATATGGGAGAATTCGCCGCGATGGGAAAAATGTTCCTCGATATGAACATAAAGGACTGGACGGTGGATGTGCCAGTTCTAAAGGGCAGCCTCCTGAAAAATGCTTATCTGTCCTTGCCGCCTGAGACGGCTGGTAAACTCTTATCTTATGGTTTTTCCCATGGCGGTGGCATTCATGGCGGCAGCGATGAGGGGGCATGGGCGTGCGGGGCACATCTGATGTCCATATCAGCAGATGGAATCGCCTCGAAATGCCTGTACTACGCCGACGCACCGGCAGGCACAGCAGAAGATGGCCTTCAACACTGCTGGAGCCGGATTGAGCCGCTGCCACTAAGCAAACTTAAGTGTGACTGCACAGAGATAGAGACATGCAGAGGTGGCTGCAGATACAGGGCGGCAGCGCTTGGTGACCCATTTGGAAAAGATTTATTTAAATGCCACTCCATTTTATATTGACATCTATGTTATAATTTGGTATAAAGTAATGAGAAAGCCGTGTTTGTGCCGGGTTTGTGATTGGTCACGCGGTGAGAGGTTAAAACATAACAGGAGGTGGAAATTTATGACTATCAAGAAACTGACGAGGAAGGCTGCTTTGACGTGTAAGTGTAAGGGTTCATGCTAAAAAGAATCCGGTTGAGGGGGGTTAAGAGACCCCCTTTGACCCAGGGTGGCCAAGGCGACCAGGACGATAAGACAAATGCTATGAAAAAAGTGCTCACAATAGTAGTGTACAGTATATTAGCCGCTATGGTTGTTGTTGAGGGGGGGTGTGCCTTTGGGGCAAAGAGCAGCCAGACTGAGGCGGGAACTAACACGGCGCCAGCCGGGCTGACAGAGCCGGTTGTACACTCTGTAATAACAACCGATAACCAAACCAGGACAGAGGCCGCAAAGGCCGCCGAAACGAAAAAGGCCGCCGAAACGAGACCCGAAGCGAGGCCAGAGACAAAGGAAGCCCTGCAGGCCGCTGCTAAGGGGAAAAAGGTGCCAACCCCTAAGGCAGCAGATGTGGGTTCTAAAGAAGAATCGGAATACCACTTTATGCTGGGCGCCATAGCAGAGGTTGACGCCGATTGGGATAAGGCCATGAAGGAGTACCGGCTGGCATTAAAGGACGACCCGAATTCACCATATTTGAAATTACAGATTGCCCAGATCTATGTCAGGCAAGGCAAGATAGATGAGGCTGTTAAAAGTGCCGCGGAGATTGTCAAAAGAAGTCCTGATTATGTACTGGCATTAAAACTCCTTGGCGAACTCTACAACTCACAGAAAAGAATCAAGGAAGCCGTTGAGATATATGAAAAGGTAATAAGGCTGGCACCGGCTGATATGTCGGCGTTCGTATTTTTAGGCGCCATGTATTTATCTCAAAAGGACTATACTAACGCGCTGAGGGTGTTGAACATATATGTCAATAGCGACGATGGCAACACCATGGGGAACTACTACATTGGCGTTATATATCTTGAAATGGGCGATACAGAAAACGCCGAAAAACATATAATGAAGGCGATACAGATTGATCCATCGCTGGACAATGCCTATGTATATATGGGGATAATAGAGGAAAAGAAGAAAAACCTTGATAAGGCGGCACAGTATTATAAAAATGCCATTGAGATAAACCCGCAAAACGTAAAGGCGCGCGATATGCTTTCCCGTGTGTATATACAGGACAAGGACTTCGGGAAGGCTATCAAGGAACTCAGGGAGCTAAGCAAGGAAGTTCCTGAAAATCTTGAGATCCACTTCAAAATAGGGCAATTATATCTTGATGCGGATGACTTCAATAAGGCAATCGAAGAGTTTATGATAGTCAAGTCCACAGTGCCCAATAATATCATGTCAAGGTACTACCTGTCCCTATGTTACGAGGCTATGAAGAAATACCCTGAGGCAATTGAGGAGTTAAAGCAGATAATCAACATAGACCCTGAAAACACAAAGGCATTTTTAAGGCTGGGTTATATAAATAACGAGTTAAAGGATTTCAACACGGCTGCAAAGTATTATGAGGAAATACTGAGTTACGACAGCAGCAAGCCGGATTTTTTCAGGTATCCGGCTCTTACATATTTAGGCGCAGGCGATTATAGCAAGGCCTCAGAGGTGCTGAAACGGGGAATAGCTAAATTTCCTGAAAACGACGAACTCCTGTTAGACCTTGCCGTAGTATGTGAAAAAGAGAATAATTTTGACGAAATGGTTGCGGTATTAAAAAAGGCTATAGCGATAAATCCAAAAAACTCCGAGACATTGAACTACCTTGGATATTCGTACGCGGAGAAAGGGATAAATCTGGATGAAGCCAACGATTTGATCAAACGGGCATTGGCGCTTAAGCCCGACAGCGGGGCTTTTATAGACAGCCTGGGGTGGGTATATTTCAAGAAGGGTTTATATAATGAGGCCTTAAAGGAAGTAGAAAGGGCAGTCGTTTTGATGAAGGATGATGCGGTGATATATGAACACCTTGGCGATATATACAGCAAGCTCAACATGCCGGACAAGGCAGTGCAGGCATGGCAGAAGTCAATAAAATTTTATAAGGACGAGCGTGGCCTGAAGGAACGGGTTGAGGAGAAAATAAATAAAATCAAGCGGTGAGTCTCATTGATTACCTTGTCAGCTCCGGCAAAAATAAACTGGTTCCTGCGCGTGACAGGAAAGAGGGCAGACGGGTATCACGAAATATACTCCGCAATGCAGGCCATATCGTTGTATGACACAATTATTATTGAACCCTCGGACGCATTCGAATTAATATCTGATATACCAATACCCGTTACGGATAACCTCGTCTACAAGGCAGCGGAGGCCTTTTTTGCTCGTGAGGAGTTGAAGAGCAAGTCTAATAGGGTGCGAATCACACTAAAGAAGGAAATTCCTGCTGAGGCAGGGCTTGGCGGTGGCAGTTCAGACGCCGCATATACGTTAATTGGCCTTAACAAGCTGTTTGGCGGTATTTTCACCGTAGAAGACCTGTCGTCTATGGCAGCCAAAATAGGCTCTGACGTGCCATTTTTCATTTACGGCAATTTTGCATTTGTAGAGGGCAGGGGCGAGAGAGTGACCCCTCTTGAGGTTAATTCCACAATCAACCTTCTGATCGTAAAGCCACCATTTTCAATATCGACGGCCTGGGCATACAGGAAATTCGATGGCAGGGTGTTTGATGCCATCCCATCGCGTGCCGAACTAAGAGATGGTCTTATAACCGCTTTAGAGTTATACGATTTCGAGCGCACGCGCGCCTGTATGAAAAACGACATAGAGGATATATTAATAGACACATTCCCGGGGATCTATGAAATCAAGAATACCTTATTGAAAGAAGGGGCGGCGGCGGCCATGTTAAGCGGCAGTGGCAGCGCGGTCTTCGGGGTATTCAAAGACGTAAATACCAGAGATAAGGCAGTCCTGTCATTAGCCACTAATTACCCTGATTGTCTGTTAAAGAAGGCAGCAACCATAAGCCATATAGATCCCGTAAAAAGTATGGATTCCTAAGGGGATTATCCCCTTAGGCGGGAAGGGGGTGAAGGGGGAAGGGCGGCGCCCTTCCCCCTTCTATGTTATTTCATACCCGTGATTGTTACATATGAATAGGCGCTTCCGCGGTAGATGAGCAACAGAATATCTTCCTCCGCCTTGATGCCGGAGACGATGGCATCATATTCTCTCACATTATTGACGCGCTTTCTATTGACTTCCTGAATGATGTCGCTTTGCTTGAGAACATTAAAGGTGGCGCTGTCGTCGGCGATATTTGTTACGATAACGCCGGAGACTTTTGCAGGAAAGTTAAAACGCTCTCTAATAGACGCCGTTAAGTCCTGTACGCTTACGCCTTTGAGCCTGTTTGTGAATTCTGTGGATGATGGAGTTTCAACCGCCGCTTGTTTAATATCGGGAAGTTCTCCTACTTTTACTTTAAATGATACCTCTTTGCCGTCTCTGACAACTTTGAGATCGAGGGTGGCGCCTGGGGGGGTATTGGCAACGAGATTTCGCAGTTGCCTTGTGTTGGAGGCGTCTTTGCCGTCAAAGGAGACGATGAGGTCACCGCGTTTGATGCCTGCTTTTTCGGCAGGGCCGCCTTCGACTATATCTGCAATCAGTACGCCGTCTTTCTCTTTAAGTCCGAAGGATTTGGCTAGTTCGGGGGTCAGAGGTTGAATGTTTACGCCCAGCCAGCCGCGAATGACCTTGCCGGATTTAATGAGTTTATCCATTACACTTTTGACCATGCTGCTTGGGATAGCAAAGCCGATGCCCTGATAACCGCCGCTGGTTGAAAAGATAGCCGTGTTGATGCCTGCCAGCTCGCCGTTTGCGTTAACGAGGGCGCCGCCTGAGTTTCCGGGATT
>JADFXO010000328.1 GCA_015233485.1 Nitrospirota bacterium | reverse complement strand
TCCCATACTTATCTATTTTTATCTTGTATCCCAACATGTCCCACTCGGTTTTCTTTTTAACGTTATATAAATGCGATATCATTGATTTAGGAGTTAATTTACTACATCCTGGCCCTTCTAAGGTTAAATATATTTCCTCTCTGTCCCATGCCATAGCCCTAAACTCCTCGTTATTACCCTATTTCTCTTCTTTCTTTACACTATATGGCTTCTGCACTTCGTTTACACTGAAATCCGATGGCAACTCAGTCGAACTGCCATATCTTTTTTGCTGCTCCATTACGCATTGTTCATCAGGCACGTCATATTTATGCTTTTCCACCCATTCTATATACTCTGGAAAGCATCTGCGAAACTGCACTTCTAACCAAGCCCGTTCTTTATCATCGGCCTTTTCCCAATAAAAACCTATAAATCGTTGCATTCTGACCTTGTCTTTTTCGGCTTCGGGGATTTCTCGGCGGTAGCCGTATGGATGCCGTAGGGTTTTGTCTTCTTTATACACCTTGGCCTCGCCGGTAAGAAGCCAATCAATAGATACATTATTCATAAAGCAATACTTTATAAGCAAATCTGACGGTATTTTCTGTTCTTTTTTAAATGAAGAGAATGCTTGTGGAGTTATTCCAAGGCTTCTTGCTATACCAGCATCGGAGTTAGCCTTAGTATATTGGCGCAATCTTGTGTATATCCCCAAAAATAATTTTTCATCCATATAAAATATAGCTTGACATTCATAAACTATTGGTTTGTAGTATGTCTATGTTAAGCGCAAAGGACATAAAAAAAGCCCTGATTGACAAAGAGATCAGTATGAGGGAGATAGCAAGACGCATTGAAATGTCGCCCGCCTCGGTGAGCATGACGATTAATCGCCGTGGTTTAAAGTCCGAGCGTGTGCGCAAGGGTATTGCTGAGTGTCTTGCCATGCCGTATGACCTCCTGTGGGGTGTTAACCCCGCCTCTAACTGTACTGATAATAGTTTAGCCGATTGCGGGAGGCGTGTCAATGACTAAGTTGAGAAAGGATTTGTCGAATAGAACATCCCATAGGGTCGGTAAGCGTAATGTAAGTACGAGCGAGCGATATAAATCGATCTGTGAAGTTGCAGATTTCGACGCAGGTCATTGAATGATATGAATCTGCCTCGACCGACCCATTTATTAAACAGCCAACAACCCCTAACTAATTGGAATATTATGAAAAATCACATGAGTAGTGTAAATCAAGATGAGGCTCAAGTCAATGAGTAAAAAAACCGCAAATACAACGATGCCGCTGTTTGCATGGCTCGAAGAGCAACAAAGACGCGAGACCTTCGGCGTCCCGAAGGGCAGCCTTGATGTCGATAAAGAGCTGAAGGCGGCCATTGCGGACGATATCAAACATGCTGTCAACGAACGGGGCCATGAATTATCGCGCGCCGCTGTCGCCGCACGAATGACCGACCTCACAGGCGATGAGATTACGCTGTCGAATCTGAACAACTGGACGGCCGTAAGCCATCCACATTCGATGCCGTCGAAATATCTGTCAGCCTTTGTCCTTGCAACAAACCAAAGGCGGGCAATCGAGACCATCAGTCGCAAATGCGGCCTGTTCGCCCTGCCGGGTGAGGAGGCTCTGAGGGCGGCATGGCAACGGCTTGACGAAAAAGAGAAAGAAATCAGGGCAGAGAAAAACAAACATTTAACATTACTCAAAGTCGTGGTAGAGAAAGAATGATTTATGCCATTAATGACAACAAACTTAATAGATTATATTTGTACGTGTTGCTGTAGTATATAAAACATAATGATTGTTGCCATTAATGGCAAAACTTAAGGAGGGCTGTATGCTGGCAAGCAAAGAAACTGATCTTGTAACCACAGAAGAAATGTTAACGCCATATGGGTTGAACCAACCCTATGATCTAAGTTTACGGGTACAACAGGGGAAATGGCTGTTACAACAAGAAATACAAGTGCGCTTTCCCTTGGGCTGTATCTTACTCGAAATTAAAGAGAAGGAATCGCATAAAAAGTTTGTATCAATTCTTTCTGAAGAGTTCGGCGGGATGTCAGAACGGTATGCCTATAAATACATGGTATTTACAAAAAAGTGTATAGAGCTTCCGAAGCTCCGGCAATTTGCCGAGAAAAACTGGTCGAAAGCCATAGCCCTGCTTGAGAGCTGCTCGGACGACTCCATCAAAGAAATCGAGGAAAAGGGCATAAACGGTAAGGCGCTTGAGGAATATGACGGGCTATCTGTTGTCGAATTCAAGGCACTGATTAAAAAACTAACAAAAAAACAGGACAAAAATCCTGAACTGGATCAAGCAATCATGGAAAATAACCAGCTCCGGCAGGAACGTGACGCTCTCCGGCTTAGGGTTCCAAACGGTCCGGATGCCTCGTGGGCCTCTAATATGCTACAGGAAATCGAGAATACATTCATGCGTCTTGACGGTTATCTGTCATCAATAGCCTTTGACGCGCGTATTATCGGCGATGATAACCTACAAGCCCAGGTTGTGGGCCTGCACGCCCGTATGATGGACAGGTTTTATCGATTTGAGCAGCGATGGGAAGATTATACGGGGCAAAAGATAGAACAATGACAGATACACAAATTATAGAAATCACAAAGCGGCAAAAGCCGGTCTCTCGGGCCGGTGATAGTGCGCGTGTGACCAACGGGAGTTGCCAGCTCCCGCCTCCTCCTCTAATTGCTATAGCCCTGAGGCCCGTCAAATCGCCCTTGCCCGCTTTGATTTATTGACGGCTTGGCAAAAATACAGGGCAGAGGACAATGGCAGTCGCAGTAAGGCAGATGAAAAATTCCTTGCCGGATATTCGGCAGGCGTTATCCTACCGGACATCACAGAAATCATCGGCAAGGTCAGCCTTCGCACCCTCTACGGCTGGCAAAAGGCCCTCAATGACGGCGCAAACTCCGGTGATTGGCAAAATCTGCTGCCGGGCTGGTCATATGGCGAAGGCGAACCGGGTCTTACGCCGGACGAAAAAGCGGTTTTTCAGCGGCAGCTCCTGCATTCAGGGAAAATCAACATCGGTACGGCAACCAATATTACAAAATATTATCTAAATGATAAAGGCGTTTCGTCGCCGTCAGCGCCTATAAAATTCCGGCGCTGGGCAGAATGGTTTAAAAAGAATAATTACGACATCTGGGTGTTGTTCCGTGAGGGCGAAAAGGCGCTGAAAGACAAGGTTGAGAGGTATATCATTCGCGATGTCTCAGTGCTTGAGGTCGGCGATGTCTTTATAGCCGACGGCCACACGCTTAATTTTCAGGTGATACATCCGTTTACCGGCAAGCCATGCAGGGCCACGCTGGTCGGGTATCTCGATTGGAAATCATATGACCTTGTGGGATATGAGATCATGTGTGATGAAAATACACAGTGTATCGCCTCGGCGATGAGAAACGCGATAATACGGTTTGGCCGCACTCCGAAGGTCTCATATCAGGACAACGGCAAGGCCTTTCGGGCAAGATTTTTTAACGGCTCTAAAGATTTCAACGAGTCGGGCCTGACGGGATTGTTTCAGCGCCTGAGTGTCAAGCCTGTTTACGCGCAGCCTTATAACGCGCAGTCGAAGCTGATCGAGAAGTTCTTTGGGGACTTTACGGAATCTTTTGAAAAACTGACGCCAAGTTACATAGGCAATTCAATAGCAAACAAACCAGCACACTTACTACGAAATGAAAAGTTTCACAAGGCCATGCACAAGGGCTATGTGCCGACGATAGATGAGGCCGTGCAGATGATAGAATCGTGGCTCAAGTACCACCGCGCCAAACCCTGCCCTCACGTCAGGGGCAAGACAATCGGCGAGGTTTTCAATGCTGGCCGCGGCATGGGCGTCAACCTTGCTGACCTCGACGATTTGATGATGGACTCAGTAATCAGACAAATTGGCCGTCAAGGAATCAGATTTTTGAATGCCGATTACTACAACGAGGAACTATACGGCCTGACTAAACAAGCACTCATAAGATACAGCTTAAGCGACCTTAGTTACGGTAAGGTTTACAGGCCGGACGGCACATATCTCGGCATAGCGCAGCGGTATGACCTGACACATCCAATGGCTGGCCGCCCTCGGAGACGCCAAGGACATGGAAGAGCTGAAATTCCGACTTGCCCAACAGCGCAGCCTTAGTAAGGCGACGCGTCAAGGCGTCCGCGGGATCATATCCGGCGGTAAAGATACAACCCCCGGCTGGGACAGCGGCATGGCAAATCGGCCGGCTGCAATACAATATCAGGTGGCAAAGCAGCTCGGAACATCTGACAATGATTTCGGCGCAAGAACTATCCCCGACGAGGCGGTCATGGCAGATGATTATATGGTTGATACAACAGAGACACCAGCGGCGCCGCCTGTAAGGCCGGACTTTGACGAGGCCCACGAGCGGTATGTATGGCATATGAAATACGGATTCCAAACTGAAGAAGATATGATATTTAAAAGGGATTTCGAGAGTTCAGACACATACGACATGTTGTTTAGATATTTCCAGAAGCAAGGGTAGAAAAGGAAAGGGCTGCCCTGGAAGCAGCCCCCATGATAAACCATATCAAGAGGAGTATACCAAATG
>JADFXO010000327.1 GCA_015233485.1 Nitrospirota bacterium | reverse complement strand
ACTGGGAGCATGTAATACTGCTGGAGAAAATTCTTCCAAGAGACGACATTTCTATAAAATACCCCATATGTATCGATGGAAAACGAGCTTGTCCTCCAGAGGACTGTGGTGGTGCCTGGGGTTACGAAGAGCTTTTGGAGGCTATCGCAGATCCAAACCATAAGGAACATGCCGAGATGTTGGAATGGGTAGGTGAGGATTTCGTTCCGGAGGAGTTTGAGGCAATAGGCTAAATTTAGCGCAAGCGACAATATATTCGATTCTGGCGATTGATAGCTAATCGACAGGTAATACTGTCAATGCAACATTACAGTAGAGGAAAATATGGAGAGTATTTCTTTGAACTTCCATGATAAAAGATTTTGGTATAGGAGACTCGCCTGTTCATTTTTGAGTTTCCCCACATTTAACACTTACGCCCAATCGGTACAGGATGGAACGTCGTTGACGTTGCGTGCAACAGGGAATATGTTGGAGATTTTTTTGCTTATGCCCATTGTTCGAGGTATCTTATTTAACCGCTTATGGGTACACCTATTCTATCGGTTCATTCAAAACGAATTTAAAAAATTTCGTTAATCGCTATAATTGTAAACAATGAAGATTTGACGCCAATGATATTTAAATCAGTAGTCCCTGGGGGGCATTACGGGGGGCTTGCCCCCCGTTAGAAAGGGTAGCGCAGGACGCGTTCTTTGCGGCCAGCGCGCAGGGGAAGGCTTTCCCCTCATGACTATCTGCCATGTACTATTGTATGAATTACTTTTGATAGGTACTTTTTTAGAAGATTTTGAACGCTTTGAACTTTAAGTTGAGAAAAGTCTTTCTTTTGCCCGTGAGAGAGAGCGTCCCTTATATTTTTAAACTTTGTAAATTCCGCTATGTCTTCTGATGGCGAATCTAATGAACCATAAACCCTTACTGCTTTTAAGGTTACTTTCATATGACTATGTTATATTACAGTGAGTCCGTTTGTCAAAAAGTGCTAATTTCGTTGATAATGGCCATTTATTCCGATTCATTCAAGCCATCATGAAAATAACCTGCACTGAATAAAGTCCATAATATCTCTGTTATTTTTTGTGTCAACTGTCAAGTTAGATAATATTGCAACTAGTAGACAGATTTATGCTATAATTAGTTGCCAGCGCAATTGATGCATTATAACAGTAAAATAGGAAGATATGTTTATTGTGTCTATAGTCTCTTGTACAGTGTAGTTCTAAATTATCGGAGCTATTAATGAAACTGACCGACAACGAAAAGCGCGAAATATTAAAACTCATTGATGCGGATAAGCCGCTACCCGACAAATACCGTTTTCTTCTTTTCGATGACAAGCGGGAAGTTGAACTGGTCTGGAACGGTAAAACAAATGAAATCTGCAATATAACGCTACCTTTTCAGGTAATTGAACAGGTTGATGAGCCTCGCGCGGATAAGGCGAAGAGCGAGTGGGTTGGAACATTATTCGACTCTCGTGGCCGTCAAAAAGAGGGTTGGACGAATAAGCTTATCTGGGGCGACAACAAGCTGATTCTATCTTCGTTGAAAAACGGTCCGTTGCGGGGAGAAATTGAACAAAACGGTGGTTTAAAACTCATTTACATAGATCCTCCCTTTGACGTGGGAGCGGACTTCTCAATGGACATTGAAATCGGAGAGGATACCTTTACAAAAAAGCCAAACGTGCTGGAAGAACTGGCCTACCGTGATACCTGGGGCAAGGGTGCAGACAGCTTTATAGCAATGATTTACGAAAGGCTGGTGCTTATGCGTGACCTCCTGGCTGAGAATGGAAGCATCTACGTTCATTGCGATTGGCGGGTTAATAGCTATTTAAGACTTGTTATGGATGAGGTATTTGGTGCCGATAGGTTCAAAAATGAGATCTCATGGAAACGAAAAACAGGCAGTAGCAGCCAAATAGGATTTACAACTGATCGTTTTGGGCATGATGTGGATTCGCTACTTTTCTTTGTAAGAGGCAAAGACTCACTATTTAACATGCAATATGGAGAAAGCGATCAAGAATATATAGCAAAATTCTATCGTCATAAAGACCCCAATGGCCGTATATTTAGAATTGCTGACTTGGCAAATCCAGCACCCAGACCAACGCTTAGATATGAGTACAAGGGATATAAACCTCCTAAAAATGGCTGGGCAATTTCTTTTGAGAAAATGGAACAGTGGGATGCAGAAGGTAGATTATATTTCCCGAAATCTAAAGATGGTCGTATCCAACGCAAGCGTTATTTGGATGAATTGAAGGGCAAACCGATATCTGATTTCTGGGATGATATTGGACAGGTTTCCTCTCAAGCCAATGAACGGCTTGCCGATCCAAACTATATAGGAGTAAACGTTTCCCTGCGCGAAGAACAAAAGCAGAAGCAACTGGAAGCCAGGGAAAAAGACTTTACCGATTTGATACTTCACGCCTACCGTGCCGAATCGACAGAGAACTTTAAGTGCTTCCAGGGCAAAAAAGCGGGCAGGCTTGTGGCCGTTGGCCCTATCAATCTGCCTGTAACCCGCCTCTTTGTGGAGGAAATCATCCTTGAATGCAGGAGCAAACGGGTCTCTCGTGAGGACGTTCTCGCCTTTGAGTTTGAGATGGGGCTTTTCCCCAATATTCAGGAAGAGGCAAAGTCTAAGGGCATCGATCTTGCCATGAAATACATCCCCCTCGATGTCTTCGATAAACGGGCCGTAGAGAAAAACCAGGTCGTTTTCCACGATGTTTCTTATATTGAAGTAAGACCCCATGTAAATAAAAAAACGATTGCCGTGGAGCTGACCGACTTCTCGGTCTATTACTCGCAGGATACGGTTGATAATGCCGCCGTAAGCCTTGGTAGCGGCAAGAACAAGATAGTAGTCGAGCAGGGGAAAATCATCAAGGTAATAAAAGACAAGGACGGCATTGTCACCAAAGAGACTCTAACCAAAAACTGGACGGACTGGGTAGACTACTGGAGCGTGGATTTTAATTTTGAGAGTAAGCGTGAGATTGTGCGGGTAAAGAACGAAGAAACCGGCGCTATCGAGGAAGTATGGACGGGCGATTTCGTGTTTGAAAACGAGTGGCAGAGCTTCCGTACCAAAAAAGACCGGAGTATCGAGCTTAAAACCCCGTTTCATGACTGTGAGCCTGGTAGATATAAAATAGCAGTAAGGTAGTCGATATTTTCGGCAACGATACGATGAAGATTATCGAGGTAACCGTTGGAGACAAATGATGGAAAACGATCAAATAATTACCCTTTTGCACGAGTATAAACAACAATTCGCCGATCGATACGGAATAAAGGCGCTCGGTGTTTTCGGTTCGGTTGCCCGCGGCGACATGCGAAGCGACAGCGATGTCGATATAGTAATTAAAACAGATTCGCCTAATATCATTACTTTATCCCGCATTCGTCTCGAAATAGAGGAATTAGTTAACAAACATGTCGATATTGTGCATTATAGAGAAAAAATGAACAAATTGCTGAAAGAAAGAATCGACAGAGATGCCATCTATGTATGACAAACCCATTGTTATTGGGACCTTGCAGTCAATATTTTCGGCGGCTGAAAGGATAATGGACAAAATGAGAGCTATAAGTTCGCATATCTCTTTTACTGATAGTGAAGAAAAACGCGATAGTTTTGACATTATATGTATGCAGTTAGCGGCTATCGGAGAAGGGCTCAAGAAAATTGATAAACTTACAGATTGCCGATTATTAAGCAACTACTCAAATGTTGACTGGAAAGGTCTCAAAGGAATCCGTGACGTTATTGCTCACCAGTATTTTGAAATTAGCTACGAAGCTGTTTTTGATGCCAGCCGTGATGACAGACCTGTTCTCATAAAAACTATTAAACAAATTATCGAGGATATTTCGTAATGGCGATACATCCCGGTTTCCCATCATCCCCTTATGAAACGTTACAACCTGAAATCCGGTGGTTCCCCGCCGATGAAACCCTGCGGGAGACAAGTTCCGAAAAACTCCTGCCCCCGCTGGTGCATAAGATAAGAAACCAGGTAAAGGCCTGGCGAGACACTCATTGCCAGGGAGCAACGGACACGAGCAAGACCCTTTTGCAATGGTGGTTTAATTACGAACATATCGTTTCTAAGGAGGATGGCACTCTCTTTGAGTTCAAATATTATTTTGCCCAACTTGAAGCGATAGAGACGGTAATCTACCTTTATGAAGTCGTGAAGGTAAAGGATAAATACGATCTTATCCGGTTTGATTCATCCGGCGCGGTTTCAGCGGGTATGTTCTATGAAGACTGGCTGCGTCTGGTCATTAAAATGGCAACGGGAAGCGGTAAAACCAAGGTAATGAGCCTTATTGTAACATGGTGCTACTTTCATAAGCTCTACGAACGGGATTCAAAACTCGCTACTAACTTTCTTATCATTGCTCCGAACACCATAGTACTTAACCGCCTTAGAGCGGATTTTGACGGGCGTAGAATATTTTTTAAAGACCGAACGTCTTAAAGTCTGGTGTGCGGACATAAATAAAGTACAGAAGACGCATACGTTTGACTTTGTGTTCGTAGAAGAGGAAGATTTTGATAGGTACAAACCTCAATCGTTTAGTGAACTCGTTGCAAATTTCAGGAAATATAAAGAT
>JADFXO010000326.1 GCA_015233485.1 Nitrospirota bacterium | reverse complement strand
CAAAGAATGATACAAAGATTTATACAAATGCCATGCCTTGTATGTCATTCCTGCGAAAGCAGGAATCCAGAGAACCCTCTACCGGAGTTAACTGCATAGGCAATTTTAATAATTTACTCAAATGATTGCAACTTAGCATTAATAACGGGAGGTTTTTCACAATGAAAGACAAGATAATAATCTACGGCAAGGCGGGCTGACCTTACACCGAGAAGGCCAGGTCGGCCTACGGAGACAGGGCTGAGTATGTCGACGTACTAAAGAACTACACCAACATGGCGGCGATGCTCAAGCGCTCAAACGGCGTAAGGCAAGTGCCGGTAATCGTCGAGGGCGAAAACGTTACAATCGGCTGCGGCGGTGCCTGAGGCGTGTAAACAATACCGGCGGTCAGCCGGTTATAGCCGCCTTAAAAACCTTTACCATCTCTGCGCTGAAATTGTCCCAGCGGAGGTTGTTTCTTATAAAAAGCCTCCCTGAGAGGGCAGTTTCCTTGTGTCTTTTGAGGTTCCGATATACGTCTTCCAGCGCTCTGGCATAATCGCCGGTGACAACTCCAATTCCCTCGTTTGCTATGATGTCAGAGGCGGTCATGTCTTTCGATACGATGACGGGGGTACCGGCAGAGAGGGCCTCAAACGGGGTCAGCCACCCGCCCTGCTCTCTTATCGGATGAAGAAGCACATCTGCGCGGTGGAAAAAAACCCTTAACCGGTCTCTGTTTACGTGGCCGGTAAACAGGACATGCTCCTGCAGGCCCTCATCCTGTACGAATCTCTTCAATTCGTTTACGTAGGCGCCCTCGCCATATCCTGCAAGGACGAGCCTTATGCCGGGGATGTCTTTTTTCAGCAGCTTGATACACCTGAGGCTCTCCTTCTGATTCTTGGACTCCGCCAGACGCCCCACATGGAGAACTATGAACTCGCTGCTTCGTTTGATGTAAAAGTCATCAGACTTGGCTGAAAAAAAATCATAGTCTATACCGTAATGAATAATGTGCGGGGTCATAGAGTAGATGGCTTTAAATCTCTCCGCGTTATATTTATCTGCAACGACGGCCTGCTTTATGTATCTCTTAACTATCTGCCTGTCGGCGGCATAAAAGACCTTTTGGGCAAAAACGTTGGGCACGGTGTGTTCCCATGAGCTTAGGTATACATCCGGGGGCTCGTGACACATCCAGACGACCGGCCGGGACACGGGGAAAATAGAAAACTCCGCGGGAACGTTATGTACATTTATGACATCATATCTTTTGGCGCGCCGCCTTACGCCGTTATTCAAAAGCCACATGTCTTTGAGTAAATCTAGCTGCCAGTTTTTTGAACGCTTATAGGGAGATTTAAAAATCGGCGTGCAGCAGAGGTCTTTTTCAATCTCAGGCAGGATGTTCGTCGTAAGCAGGGCGTGCTCAATGCCCACATTTGCCAGATATTCTGCCAACTTAACAACAACAAGCTCCGCCCCGCCATATATGTTCATCGACGGCTGTACGATTAAAACTCTCATCGCCATTTATCTAAGAAACCCCTCCGCCTCGCTCAAATCTACAAAGGAATTAATATTGGCGTACCGGTCACACACTATGAACGATTTCACCGTCTTGCCGTCATCAATGGCGCATTGAATCAAGTCGGGGAGTTCTTTTTCCTTCCTCTGGTGGTGAATAGGCGTTACGGCGGCGTAATCAAATATCTCGTTTTTGAATACGCAGCTGCCCGTGCCCATGAAGTTATTTAATGGATTTCTGGGTTTTTCCACCAGCCGGTATATGCGGTCACTTTCGTCTTTGATCATCGTATATGTGCGTTTTATGAAATCAGTGTTCTCAACCCATAAGACGCCGCAGAGGGCAAACACACCGCCCTCGTTAAACTCATCTATCATCTGCCGGTGTCTTGGATTTACCATAAGCTCATCGCCCAGAAATAAAATAAAATCCGAACCGGCTATCGTGTCCTTAGCGCATTCCATCGCGTGAACAAGGCCCTTCTGTTCCCATTGAATAACATATTTAACGGGCCTGTCCTTGTATTTAGTTCCGAAGGCGTTAATTATTTCCTCGGCCTTATAACCGACAACGAGGACGATTTCCTCAATTTCTGTGGCGGCCGCGCACTCAAGGGCATACTCAAGGACATGTCTGCCGTCTATGTTAATCATGCACTTATTGCGCACAGAGGAGAGTTCGTTTATCCTGTTGCCCCTGCCTCCGGCTAAGAGTAATGCCTTCACCTTACCGCCTTATCAATGAAGAACAGGCCGGTGCCTTTTATCCAGTCAACAAGCGCCCCTATGCCCTCTTCCGGCATCACGGAGGGTAACCAATTGAGCTGCCTCTGAGCCTTTTCTATGTCGCAGATGAAGTATCGCAAATCAGCGTGCCTGTCCGGGGCAAAGCGCACCTCTGGCCGAATCCCGTTTATCTCCGAGAGTATATCAATACATCTTAAAAGAGATATGGCGGTCTTTCTGCCGCCTCCGATGTTGTAGATGCCCGGCCTGCGGGTCGTATAAAACGCGTGAAACGCCTCGCACACATCAGTGGCATAGACGATGTCCCTGACCTGTTTGCCCGTGCCGAATATCGTTATAGGATGCCCAAGGATGCTCCGAATGGCGAAGTTCGCCACCCAGCCGTGGTCCTCGCCGCCAAATTGTCTGGTGCCGTATATTCCGGTGAGGCGAAAGCTGGCCGCCTCGGTCTTGTATGTATCTATATAAGTACGAACGTAAATATCCGCGGCCGCCTTAGAGGCGTGAAGGGGTGTGAGAGTTCCCTCCAGCGTTGGGTGCGTCTCATCTATCGCGTCGGGGTCTCTTTCGTATTTTAATAAGCCTTCTGTAAGGGTCTCGTTTATCTTATTTCCATAGACATGGACTGTGGCGCAGCTTACGACTGGGATTTTTAATTTCCTTGCCGCCTCAAGCACATTGAACGTGCCCATGACGTTTGTCGTAGTATCAAGACGCGGGTCTTCCCAGCTTATCGTCATAGCGGGCTGGGCTGCCGTGTGAATTATATAATCGCACCCGGAGGCGTTGTCTATCAGCTCATCGAAATTCCTCACATCGGCCGTGATGAGTTTTACGCCTAAACCTTTGAGATAATCGCGATTATACGTACGCGCCTCATCCGCCGCAAAACCCGTCCTCAGCAGCTCGTACTTTGTCATATTGTCATAGGAAATGACCTCGGCACCCTTTCTGACATAGAACTCACACACATGGCAGCCCAAAAAACCACATCCACCGGTAACCAAAACCTTCAACTTATATCCCTCCCGCGTGTCAAATTGTTAAAGTGATTCTTTGCATATATCGAGAATCCTCTGTGCCGTGCGTCTCCATGAAAATTTCTTAACGTGTTTTTGCCCTTTTTTTATTAATTCCGAACGCAGATTGTCGTCATTTGCAAGGTCTTTCATCGCCCGAGCTATCTCCTCCACGTTCAAAGCGTCTACAATGATGGCGGCGTCACCGGCAATCTCAGGAAGACTTCCCCTGTTTGAGACAATTACCGCCGTCCCCGAGGCCATTGCCTCAAGCGGGGGCAGCCCAAAGCCCTCTATCAACGACACCAGCACGTTGGCACAGGCGCCGTTATAAAGCACCGGCAATTCGTCATAAGATACGTAGTCAAGGAATCTCACGCTGCTGATCATACGGTTTCTTATCATGTTGAACAACCGCCGTTCATATGCCCCATCCGGCCTCCTGCCGGCAATGACGAGCGTGTAATCATCCCCTAATGCCCCGAAGGCGTCTATAAGGGTCTCGAGGTTCTTCGACGGCAGCACACTGCCGACATAGAGGAAATACCTGCCCGCAACAAGGGCGTATTTGCCAAGCACTGCGGCCTTTTTTTCGGCTGTGGGGGGAGCAAAATGCCCTTTGTCTATGGCCCCGTGGACTACCTCGATTCTCTCGGCGGAAATCCCATAGTGCCCGATTATATCTTTTTTCGTATTCTCAGACATAGCGATTAGTTTTCGTGCAGAGCTGAACACAAAAGGAAGCCTGTATTTGAAACTCAGATGCCTCACAAATGGGACGTTGTTCTTATACAGAAGCGGGGCAACGTCATAGACGGTGACTATCTGCGGCACGCGCTTTGTCATGGGGGAATAGAGAATTCCCTCCGGTATGGGGGTATAAAACACATCGGCCTTTGCCTGTTTTATGAGTGTGGGCAGGACAAACTGCGTCCATGCGGCGCGTGCCAGATAGATATTACCGCCAAGGGCACGCCTCGAATTTGCGAATATTTTATTTAGTCGACCGCTGTCAATTTTTAGCATGGAGTCTTCGACAGTCCACACAATCAGGTCATCATGTAAAGATGCCAGCTCGTTGACAATATTTACGGCGGCCGTTCCGATGCCCGAAGGGCGCGCGTCTTCTAATATCGTCGCGTCAATCGCCAGGCGCATAGCAGAGCCTGCCGGATGTGTCAATCAGTTCGCAAAAATCCATCACTAATTCTACTTGATTTATGGCTTTTTAATCAAATGAAATCATATGAACACAGCAATTCTCAATGAACGATCTGAGAGCGTGAGTTTGGTGTAATATTTGTCATGGGAAGCAGGCATAGGATCAATTTTGCAAAAAATTGGCTTAAATATTACTTTAGGCTGACTGAAATATGTTT
>JADFXO010000325.1 GCA_015233485.1 Nitrospirota bacterium | reverse complement strand
CGACGCAGAGCATGTACTCAATTTGAACAGGGGCCACTGGTCTATTGAAAACAGTTGCCATTATATAATTGATTGGAATTACGACGAAGACCGCAGCCGTATACGTACCGGATTTGGCCCGGAAAACTGCAATAAAGCTCGCGGATAAGTTCCTGACTGAGATTCCAAAAACCGTTAACGAATTCGAAATCGCAGTCAAGTTTCCGGGAAGCAACCTTGTTCTTAGGAAACGTACTACAGGAGAAACAGTTCCTGTTACGGATGTTCTTGCGAAAATTCGCTACTCCGCCACAACGGTGTTGAATCCTTTCAGGTTGGTTCGGTACAAAGATAAAAGCAACGATAATAACATCGTTGATGCAGCGTACACCGATGTAACTGTTGGAGACCATCTTGCCCGACTTCTTATTGTGAACAAAGAAAATGAAGGCATAAAAGTGATGCTTGATAGGGGAAAGTGGCCTGTCTGATTTGCTAAGCCAAGCATTTTATAACTCACCTTTTGCACATAGAAATAGTCAATCATCAAACATCACCACTCGTAATTTATTAACTACCCCCACACGTATACTTCATACTCGGCCTGAACAAAGGTTTGCAGTTTTTATCAAAATGTAGGAGACTTGTACGGTAGCGTCGTATTTTGGGATATTTTCTTGGTGTCAGGTAACGGACATTCCCCCCGTGCCTCTTTTTCACCAGCTATTCAGTGTCTATATTGTCATCCAATCCCAGCTCCTTAAGTGCCACCCTTGTATCTTCAACATTCTGCTTTGAAACCCCATCCGATGAGGATATCTCGACTGTAAGTGTGAGTTTTAAACCGTTGCTCACAGCATATTTGGAAAGCACTTTAGTATAGAAATTCATCCACTTCTGAGCCGGAATCTCTCCATTCCATGACATTTTTTTAAAAGTAGCTTTAATCGGCAATGGGTCAGTCAGAAAGAGTTTCTTTTCTTTTGAAACTGTTATTGCTGCGGCACCTGACAGTGCACATACTGATGCAGATACCTTATATGTCCCTTCCACCTCTCCAGCCTTAAAAACCCCTTTGTCATCTATGGCCCGACCATCAGTGTTCCATAATACTTTGTCTATATCCATTTGGCGGCTATGTTGATCTAATCCTTTTACTATAAATGTTTGGTTCTTTCCTGGTTCGAGAAGGACATTTGAAGGGATGACCTCAATCCGTGTTAATTCCGGCGGCTCAATATGCTTCTTTGCCTCTTCTCCTATAATTATGAACATATCATCGGAAATCTCAATATCTGCTGATGAAAGATTTTCATTAAAATGAAAGGGTGCGTAATTGCCATCAGGTGTTTTTCCAACATAAGCCAGCATTCCGTTTGCCACTCCACGGGAAATCGTATCCCTTATGGAATCAGGTTTCAATAGTCTTGGAAACTGCGGGGATGCAAAGAAGGCATTTCTAACTGATTTGGTGCTCCATTCTTTAAAAGCAGGCGGCCAGTTGCGGGTTAGAAAATTAGGACTTATATTGTCTTCAATGTGACCATCCTGCCGAAGTCGATTCAGAATAAAAACTATAATGGATTCTGCTGAACTTGAGTGAGCAAGTCCAAGGTCTATTTTCGTCAACGCATTGTCTTTGCCTAACAGTATAACCTTGTTGTAGGTTCGCCATATAGTTTCCGTCATATCACGTTGTGTTTTCTTTAGATTAATGGATAAGTGGTGTTTCTGAGTTTCATCAAGGTGCAGGTCATTCGATTCCTCATCAATGACCTCCCATGCAAGCAGTTTGCATGTCCCATCAAAAAGGATTGCTGGATTATCCGGCACACACCAGTTCAAGGCGCTCTTAAAAGTTCTTGCAGAGTTGCCATGTTCTCTCTTCATGGTCTATCATTTGAGTCGTTTTCTTTTCATCCTGTAAAGATTGTTCAGGTGAAAGTACTATAAAGGTCAGAGCCGCTCTATCCGCAACCTGAATGCTCTTTTCCGGGAAGTAGATTCTATCCAGGTCCGGGATGTTAGAAGTTTTGGAAAAGATATTCTGAACTTCAATCTTGGCTCTCTCTTCAATTTTCTGCCGCGGAATACTTGCTCTGCGGTCAGCAAGAATCTTGTTCAGATTGGGGAGAAGACTGAAGCGATACTTGGTCTTCTCAACAGAAAGGTAATAGCAGGATTCCGTCAGAGTTTCCAGTACCGTCTCAACATTTCCAATATCAAACCCCGGCTCCGCAACAGCAAGTCTGATCTCTGGTAGCGTTGCTTCTGTTCTGGATTGTCCTCCGTTAGATTCAAAAAAGATAGTCGAGGCAATCTTACGATGTAGTCTGGCCTTCTTTATGGTTTCTTCAGCCTCAGTATCCAGCCTTGTAGCAATCGAGTCTTTCTTGCCTGTTATATCTGTGGTAAGTGCCCCCTCAAGATGGCTCTCTCCAAGCTGCTCGAACGTGGCAGCCCTGAACATGGAATCTTCCAAAGGTGCTGTCCCCAAGGTAATCAGCAGATCTTTATGAGCGCCCTTGAATCCGTCATGATATGCCTTGGATACCCAAAGGGCAAGCAACCTTAATACGCCTCTTGTTTGTTGAAACCTCGGCAACGCCTGCCATTTGCGCCTGAAAACCGACAGCACCATAGGATGAAAGGGATATGAAGATTCAAAAGATTCTCTGGCGTTGTCAAATTGAGGAATCTGCTGCTTATGCTTAACTACCCAGTCAGCGTAGTCACTTGCAACTTTCCTGGCTTCAGTTGGGAGTCCATTCCACTCAAAAAGTCTTCTTCTGATTATTTCAGAGACTTCTTCGTCATCGGACATGATAACCGCTTTTCCGAGACGGTCAAGCATCTTCTTAAATCGTGTATAGTCAGTCTGATCCTCGACATTCATCTCAAGTTCAGACGCGGGGATTGATGCCGCAACTACTACATTCTCAAAACTCCTTGCCTCCTCCGTCAGGTTCTGCAAGAAATTATAAAGTTGTGACGAAGTCCCGCTGCTTCTATACCGGCTAACATAATTCAGTAATTCATCTATGAGGATAAGGGTTGGTTTATCCTTTGAAAATAGCTTAGATATAGTGTCGCCGCCAGGAGATATTCCCTTCTCATCAAACTCCTCCATGATTTTGTAGGCATTGATTCCACCCAACTGCCAGGCAATCTCTCCCCATGGAGTCCTCCTTAAAGGAGTACCGTCATTCCCTCCCCGTAGGTCAAATTTCTGACCGACAAATATGGCTATTGACGCTTCGGGTATTGTTGTTATCTGTGCTTTATTAATAATAGTGCGCACGCCTTTCCAGTTATCAGCCTTTGCGCCGCCTTTGGCAAGATGGAACAGCAGAGCCAGTGCGTGCGTCTTTCCTCCGCCAAACTGTGTCGTCATATTAAATACAGCGTTTGTTTCTACTTTATGTCCTGACAGTCTGCGCACAACCTCGCAAGAGAGTTCAATCAGATTCTTTGTTAGATAAGTTCTTTCAAAAAACCTCTCCGGATTCTGGTAATCTATGGGGGCATTGCCGTCTTTTATCTGATCAAGATGCACAGCAAATTCAGAGGCATCAAGAGGGCGACCTTCTCTCAGGTCTTCTCTTGGTGTGACGACTTTATACCAAGGTTTCAGTACCATATCTATGCGTATGCCAGCTTTCCTTTCGGCTTGGGTATTTCACGATTGAGTGTCTGAGCCGTCTCTATCCATTCAGCAATCATCACCTGAGCCATCTTTACGGCTTCCTCATATGTAGCGCCATCTGCCATGCAGCCTGACAGTTCCGGCACTTCAGCGATATAGGCTTCATCCTCATCACTCCAGTAAACGATCACTTCATATCTATACATTTTCATCCTTACTTATGGAGTTTGTACTTCAATATCAGGTTTCTGACTTGCTTTACCTGATATGCCTTTGCCTTGCCGTCCTTAAGAGGCTGAAGATTAATAATCTCAGCAATTCCTTCTTTTGAGAAAATATGATGGTCGCCCTTGATGCGACAAAACAAACCAAAACCCTCTATCAGCTTCTTTATATCATCAAAGCTGATGTTCTTGTCAGAAATACCTGAAAGAACTTTATCTAAAAAACCTCTACCCATTAATATTCAGTATATTACTCAATTATAACAAAATACAAGTACTTATAACCCAAGTCCTTTTTCCCTTGCAAGCACGCCGTCCAACCAGCGTTTTTCATTGGATTTCCTTGGATAAAGGGCAGAAAATGCCTGGGCAAGCCGCCAGAAGCGTTCGTCTTTGCCAACGCCTTTATCAACAAGGAAACTTTTGAGCGCTTCTCCTCTGCCTGCGGCAAATAAAATCATGGATTGATGGAGCCTGTCAAGCGTTGTTTTGTTGCCCAACTGAGGAATGTTCTTTACTTCCCATGTGCTGGATTCCTCTTCGTCCTCTTTCTTTGGAAACAAACTCAACTGCGCTTCTTCCTTTTTCTTCCTCTTCGGGGCTTCAGCCTCATCCCTGCCAAACAAGGCCCTTGTCCTTTCACCCACAGGCAGAAGTCTTGCCTTGTCGCCCTTTACCTCAACAAGACTCTGGAGCCTCTCAAGATGAGCGCCAAGCCCCTGGGCAATCTTTCGGGCGGCGTCATATTCGAGTATATATCCAGAAAGTTTTTTCTTTGATGATGGCTTACCTTCATCATTCTCATCAACT
>JADFXO010000324.1 GCA_015233485.1 Nitrospirota bacterium | reverse complement strand
TAGGGCGGATAATCGAATACGAACGTGAAATCTCGCAGGCCGCCCAATGAATATACTAATAACAAGCGCCTCAAAAAAAGTAACCCTTGTTAAATGTTTTAAAGATGCCCTCGGAAAAGAAGGCGGAGGAATGGTCTATGCCGCCGATATAAACCCGCTCTCAGCGGCGCTTTATATGGCAGACGGCCATTTCCTCATCCCCCCGGACGATGACCCCGAATTTATTGCCACGCTTATTAATATTTGCAAAGCTCACAAGATAAGGCTGATAGTGCCGACGAGGGACGAAGAACTCCCCATGTTTGCGGCAGCGCGGGAGGTGTTTAGCTCCATTGGAACGGCCATAATGGTTGCGCCTCCTGAGACGATTGCCATTTGTCAGGATAAAAGGATGTTCGTGGATTATTGTTTATTACGCGGAATTGGAACTCCGCACCGTTACAATATCTCCCCTGATGGGGCGATTTTAGATCCCATAAGTTATCCGGCCTTTTTAAAGCCTCGTTTTGGAAAGGGAGGCACAGGGACAGCGCGTGTCGATGACGAGTACGCACTCAAGTACCTGCTGAGGTCAGAGCCGGAGGCAATCGTTCAGGAGTATGTTCAGGCGCCGGAGTATACGATAGATGTGTTTGTTGATTTTGCGGGGCAGGTGATTTCTGTTGTCCCGCGTGAGCGTGTCGGGCTTTTTGGCGGTGAGTCATTTATTGGAAAGACAGTCAACGACCCCGCTCTCATATCCGACGCGGTAAGGCTTTCTAAGATGCTTGGTTTGGTTGGACATAATACGATTCAGTGTTTTTTGGACGGCGGCGAGGTAAAGTTCATAGAGATAAACCCGCGTTATGGCGGCGCCTTCTCATTGGGGGTTGCGGCGGGGGCGGATACTCCGCGCTTTCTGATTAAACTCTTAAAGGGCGAGAGGTTAACCCCTGTAATAGGAGAATTCAAAGACGGCCTCTACATGCTCAGATATACGGACGAGATGTATATGGACGCCCCATACGAGAAGGAGATAAAGTGACGGCGGCGGCAATATTTGATTTAGACGATACGCTTTACAGGGAGATGGACTATGTCGAGGGCGGATTTAGGGCTGTGGCGGGGTTTTTAGGCAAATATTATACTGTGTTTTACGATGAGATAGTCTTTGAGAAAACGTCCATGCACTCAATACCTATCGATTTAAATAATTTTCGAGAGGAAGCAATCTTTAAGAAAATGATGGATATTCTCAATGACTTCGGACGCGGGAAGGTATTCGATAAACTCATCAAATTTTTAGGAATATCCAACGAAGAGATAGTCAGCTATCTCATATACCTTTACCGTACACACAGCCCTGTGATTCATACCTTTGAGGAAGTCATCCCTGTGCTTGAGCATCTGCGCGCTGCTGGAATGAAAACTGGACTGATAACCGACGGCATGGCAATTGTCCAGCAAAACAAGGTCGCAGCCCTTGGGATAGCCGGCCTTTTCGATGTAATCATATATACGGACGCCATTGGGGCTGAGTATTGGAAACCCTCCCCTGTGCCGTTTAAGATGGCGCTTAATATTCTCAATGTCCCCGCAGAGGACAGCGTGTATGTGGGTGATAACCAGTCAAAGGATTTTTTTGCGCCCAATGCCCTGGGCATGAAAAGTGTGCAGATAATACGCGAACCCGGCATTAGTAGACAAACGCCCGAAGGACAGGGATATGCCGCTCAGACAATTATCAGTAGTTTATCGGAATATTTCGGGGTAACGCCTTAAAATGCCGGCAATAACGATACAAAACAGGAAGATTGGCGACGGCGAGCCGGTGTTCATAATTGCCGAGCTATCGGGCAATCATGGGCAGGACTTCTCTGTTGCCATTGATACGATTAATGCGATGAGCGAGGCGGGGGCGGATGCCGTCAAACTCCAGACCTATCGTCCTGATACAATAACTATGGACTCCGCCCGCGAGTGTTTTCAAATAAACCAGGACACTATATGGGATGGAAGAACTCTGTATCAGCTCTATACTGAGGCCGCCACACCGTGGGATTGGTATCCCCGGCTTAAACGCGTGGCCGAGGGGCTTGGCCTCATATGTTTTTCATCCCCGTTTGACAAGACCGCGGTGGACTATCTTCAGACGATGGACGCCCCGGCATACAAAATAGCGTCGTTTGAAATAACCGACATTCCCCTGCTCAGGTACACTGCTTCGAAAAGACGGCCCATAATTCTTTCAACCGGCATTGCCGAACCTTCGGACATAGAGGAGGCAATAGCAGCCATCAGAGAAACGGGCAACAATGAAATAGCGCTCCTGAAATGCGCCTCAGTGTATCCGACGCCGTTTGAGGAGCTGAATCTGAGGGCAATGCCATATCTTGGGGAGCGTTATAGCGTGGTAATGGGGCTTTCTGACCATACGGAGGGTATTTCGGCGGCCACGGCGGCGGCGGCGCTTGGGGCATCGATTATCGAAAAGCATTTTATATTAGATAAGGCGATGGGCGGGCCTGACGCGGCATTTTCGCTTGACCCCGCGGAGTTTGCCTCAATGGTGAAGGCCGTCAGAGAGGTAGAGCGCGCCCTCGGCAGGGCAGATTACACTATCTCTGAAAGGGTGGGAAGGAGCAGAGAACACGCCCGCTCACTATTTGCCGTAAAGGCAATTCGGGCGCTTGAGCCGTTTACGCTGGACAATGTCAGATCAATAAGGCCGGGCTTCGGCCTGCATCCGCGGTATTTAGATGACATCCTGAGAAAAAAGGCAAAGGTGGCAATAGAAAAAGGGACGCCGCTTAGCTGGGATATTATTATTGATTAACGCGGCGCATGATAATAACTAAGGATGTGGTCATAATAGGCGCGGGGGCATCAGGGCTTTTCGCGGCCGCAACCGCGGCAATGCGCGGCAGGCGCGTGGTAGTCATTGAGCGCTCCGCAACCTTAGGGAACAAGATAAGGGTATCGGGCGGCGGCAGGTGCAACTTCACGAATCTCAACCTTACGCCGGACAATTACATATCTCAAAACCCCCGCTTTTGCATATCCGCCCTCACCGGATTTACCCCATACGATTTTATTGAAATCATTGAGAGATACGGCGTCAGGTATTATGAAAAAGAGCATGGCCAGTTGTTCTGCAAAATAAGCTCAGGTGATATAATCTCCATGCTTCGCAGGCGGTGTGAAGAGGCAGGGGTGACAGTAATATACAACACAAAGGTTCACGACATTGCAAAGCGCGGCGATGTGTTTGTGATAGTTACCAATAACGGAATTTTTCATTCCGGTTCGCTGTGTCTGGCAACGGGCGGGATTTCTTACCCGCAGCTTGGCGCCACACCGTTTGGGTATCGAATCGCGGGGCAGTTCGGCCTTAATGTCATACCGACAAGACCGGCGCTTGTGCCGCTTGTGTTTAATGCTGAGGACGGCGCTAACTTTTCGGGGCTTGCCGGCATATCCATAGACACGGTGGTGAGCTGTGATGGAAGGGATTTTCGAGGGGGCGTGTTATTTACACAAAGGGGATTAAGCGGCCCGCCGATACTCCAGGCGTCTTCATACTGGCGTGTGGGCGATTATATTTCGATAAATCTCCTGCCCGAAACAGATGCATACGAGTTTCTCTTAGGCAGAAGAAAGAATAAGGCGGAGCTGCCCACAATACTATCGGAGGTGTTTTCGAAGAATTTTGCCCGCCGCTGGTGTGAGATTAACTCATATGTGAAGCCAATAAATCAATTTAACGACAAGGAGTTAAAGGAAATAGCAGACAGCCTCCAACACTGGAAACTATGGCCGGCAAAGACGGAAGGATACAAGAGGGCCGAGGCAGTAATTGGAGGGATTGACACAGGGGAGCTGTCGTCAAAGACGATGGAGGCCAAAAAGGTAAATGGCCTATATTTTACCGGCGAGGTGATAGACGTAACCGGCCAGTTAGGCGGGTATAACCTGCACTGGGCCTGGGCGTCGGGGTATGCCTGCGGGCGGCACATGTAATAACTTAAAAGTAAAAGGATTAAAGACGAAGGGGGTTACCCCCATAAGCGCTCAAATAAGGATATAGCAAAAATAAGCAAACAATGTTATAATATTTTATGGAAACGGCAACAGTAAACCAAGAGGATTGGGAGATACTAAAAAGGTTTCTACCACAAGATTGGGAAAGTAAAGCGATAGAGCTTGGGGCGTTAGCTCGTAAGAGGAAAATTAAATCAGCCGGCACATTGCTGCGAGTGTTACTTATCCATTTAGCAGATGGGAAATCATTAAGAAGTACAGCAGCGTATGCACAGGAGTGCAAGCTGTGTGAAATTAATGATGTGGCATTGCTTCACCGGCTTAGAGCGTCCAGCGAGTGGTTAAGATGGATGGCTGTGGAATTACTTATGACAATACAAAAGTCGCCAGTAATTCAAGACAAAGATACAGGATACGCCTTGTAGATGGTACTGCTGTAAGTGAGCCTGGCAGCACGGGCACAGATTGGAGAATCCATTATAGTATTCAGTTAAGCACACTGAAATGTGATAGCTTTCTGTTGACAGAGAATAAAACGGGAGAGGCATTTCAGAGGTATTCAGTGTTAGAGGGTGATCTATTAATAGGAGATCGAGGGTATTGTCAAAGAAAAGGGATAATGCATGTAGTAAATAATAAAGGTAAAGTATTAGTACGTTTCCATTCAAGAGCGTTACCGTTGTATAACCGTAAAG
>JADFXO010000323.1 GCA_015233485.1 Nitrospirota bacterium | reverse complement strand
ATTGAGTAAAATATGATTATGAATAAATATTCTAATACATATGACCATTGCAATTTAACATTTTTCTCTTATCCAACTAAAGAAGGTACATTTGTATTTGTTTGCGAGCAATTAAGTCTTGTGATTGAGGAAAAAGACAATGAACTTGCAAAATTGAAGATTTTGGCTAATGCTAAATCGTATTTAAAAAATGTTATAGAGCATAAATTGGGCGAACATCTTTTAAATCAAGAACTTCCTGTTGAAATTATAAAAGAGTTTAAAGATTATATTCGGGGAAATGAGGATAACTTTGAACGTTGGACGCAAAAGATAGAAAAGATTATTGATACCTCAAATTTATGTCCTGCTTAAATGGGGTTTTAGACCCTTTGAGGGAACACCTGTTTTATAAAATTGGCGGCTAATAGAAGTTGTGATGGGAAAAGGTTCTTTTGGCGCAAGAGAAATGCTGACTTTCACTAAACAAACTAGGGTTGAGAGAGAGCTATGGATAAAATAAATATTATTAATGATAAAGTAATAGACTTGACAGTATTTACGCTTTTGTTAGATGTCAATTAAATAGCGTTCCTAAATTTTATTGTAATGGTAATAGACAGCAAAGAGTTGACCATGACATTTGAGGAATATGCCTATAATGAGAATCGTTATAAGGTATTAAGGAATTCCAATCCAGAGGCAGCGAAGAGGCTGATGGCGCTGGTAGATGCGGATACAAAGAGAAGATGGAAGTACATGTAGCATAGTGCTACATGTAATTTGAAGGGATAATAAACTTTAGTAGATATTAGTTCAAACAGGGACATTTCTGAAAAGAGATGTTCCTGTTTTTTTTTGGGTTTAAAAAATAGAATTCACCACTGAGGCGCAGAGGACGCAGAGAAAAAACGTAGGGGCAGACCTGCGTGTCTGCCCTGTTTTATGTTTAATATACATATAATCAGGTTAACCACAAGTATTGCCACTATGAAATACGATTTTACTAAATTACTTCTATGTCAGCAACTTTGTATTAAGCACTTAAAGGGGAGAATTTAACAGCATCTGGTGAAGCCCGATGGGAAAATCAGTATCATACAAGACCTGTAAGGGCGTAATATCATGCCTTTCAAGGTTAAAGAATCTTAAATTTATTGTAATCATTTAGGAATAGCTCTCTAAGTCTGATTTAAAGATATTTTTTTACATTTTTATTAAAAATAGTCTGAAAACTACCTGTTCTGTCATCAAATTGTCACATATGATATGTTACAGTAGTATAATGTAAACATAAAGAATGGAAATTAGCATATTAATAGTCATTAATAATTTTGTTATTAACTAAATTGATTGAAACCAAATCATTAGTATCATTACAGGAGGTCAAATGCAATATTTTAGTGTGCAAGAATTAGTAGATAAGGCTACTTGGATGAGAGAAGGCGAAGAATCTATAAGATTGTTTACTCCTCAAGCCCTTGCAATGATTGAAGGTATTAGAAAGTTTTTTGGCGTTCCTATATATGTAAACAATTGGCATATAGACGGGAACTTTCAGTATAGAGGGTTTAGGCCTCAAGATTGTGGAGTTGGAGCGGCTTATAGTCAGCATTATTGCGGGAATGCGTTTGATTTTGATGTTCACGATATGTCAGCAGAGCATGCGAGGAATATTATTTTAGAAAATAAATATAATCCATTATTAAAGAATATTATGAGAATGGAATCTAATGTTAATTGGGTTCACGCCGATTGTAAGTCGGTAGGTGATAGAATTATATTATTTAATCATTAGGAGGTAGTGAAAATGGCATTTGATCCGATTACATCAATTTTGGATTTAGGAACTAGTTTAATCAACAAGATATTTCCAGACCCTGCTCAAAGAGATGCTGCAAAATTACAGTTAATTGCCCTTAAACAGAATGGGGAGCTTGATGAGTTAAAAACAAATTTAAGTGTAATGCTTGCGGAGGCTCAAAATGCAGATAAGTGGACAAGCAGGGCTCGTCCTTCATTTCTGTATGTTATGTATATTATGATACTCGCATCCATTCCAATGGGCATAACATACGCGATAAGTCCAACGCATGCCGCAGATATTGCTACTGGAATGGCGGCATGGTTAAAGGCGATACCAGACGGAATGTGGAGTACCTTTGGCATCGGTTATAGTGGTTATGCAATAGCAAGGAGTTATGATAAGAAAATAAATAAGTAGGAAGCTGCGTATATAAAGAAAATTGGGACTGACTCGATTGTATCCGTATGAAAATAGCTCTTTGAATTTTTATCATAAGCAATATATTGACCTTTCAGGGCTTAATTAATTGTACAAATATTTTTAAAAGCACTGAAAAGGCAATATATACTATCGCAGGGTGTTAGACCTGCGAAGAAAATTCAATAATACCTACAGCCCTGTAAGCGCGTAATATTTTAAAATAGGATTGATGTCTTCCTAATTTATGAAAGCATGTTTAATTGAGTATTAACCCTTGCTAAAACCCCCTAAAAACCAAATAAAAAATAAATTTTCAAATAAAAAAGATTTATGTTGACAAAGGATTTCGAAACTGATATTATACTCTCGACTATGACACAGTTCAACAAGTCATATCAAAAATAAGTAAGGCAGCAACAAGAAGTATCGTTCTTTGACAAGTCTATTTCAGTGCGTAGTAAGCCAGTCACAAAAATATTTGAGTTATAAAGAGTACAGGTTTAAACTGAGAGTTTGATCCTGGCTCAGAACGAACGCTGGCGGCGTGCTTAACACATGCAAGTCGAACGGAATACAGTTTGAAATCAGCGCAAGCTGGTGGATTTCTGTGTTTAGTGGCGCACGGGTGAGTAACATGTAGGTAACCTGCCCCTTGATCTGGGACAACCATTGGAAACGATGGCTAATACCGGATAAGACCACGTATAGTGATATATGCGGTAAAAGGATTTATTCGTCAGGGGATGGGCCTGCATCCTATCAGGTAGTTGGCAGGGTAATGGCCTACCAAGCCTAAGACGGGTAGCCGGTCTGAGAGGATGAACGGCCACACTGGAACTGAGACACGGTCCAGACTCCTACGGGAGGCAGCAGTGAGGAATTTTGCGCAATGGGGGAAACCCTGACGCAGCGACGCCGCGTGGAGGATGAAGGCCTTCGGGTTGTAAACTCCTTTTATGAGGGAAGATAATGACGGTACCTCAAGAATAAGCCACGGCTAACTCTGTGCCAGCAGCCGCGGTAAGACAGAGGTGGCAAGCGTTGTTCGGATTTACTGGGCTTAAAGAGCACGTAGGCGGCTGATTAAGTCTGAGGTGGAATCCCACGGTCCAACCATGGAATTGCCTTGGAAACTAGTCGGCTTGAGTGAGCGATAGGATGGCGGAATTCCTGGTGTAGCGGTGAAATGTGTAGATATCAGGAGGAAGGCCGGTGGCGAAGGCTGCCATCTGGAGCTTAACTGACGCTGAGGTGCGAAAGCGTGGGGAGCAAACAGGATTAGATACCCTGGTAGTCCACGCCCTAAACGGTGGGTACTAGGTGTAGGGCTCTTTAGGGCTCTGTGCCGAAGGGAAACCAATAAGTACCCCGCCTGGGAAGTACGGCCGCAAGGTTGAAACTCAAAGGAATTGACGGGGGCCCGCACAAGCGGTGGAGCATGTGGTTTAATTCGATGCAACGCGAAGAACCTTACCTGGGTTTGACATGTAAGTGGTAGGGACCCGAAAGGGCGACGACTACCCGCAAGGGTAGAGCTTACACAGGTGCTGCATGGCTGTCGTCAGCTCGTGCCGTGAGATGTTGGGTTAAGTCCCGCAACGAGCGCAACCCCTATCCTGTGTTGCCCCGCAAGGGGATCTCTCAGGAAACTGCCAGCGACAAGCTGGAGGAAGGTGGGGATGACGTCAAGTCATCATGGCCCTTATGTCCAGGGCTACACACGTGCTACAATGGCTACTACAGAGGGTTGCAAGATCGAGAGGTGGAGCTAATCCCTAAAAGTAGTCTTAGTTGGGATCGAAGTCTGCAACTCGACTTCGTGAACGTGGAATCGCTAGTAATCGCGGATCAGCTACGCCGCGGTGAATACGTTCTCGGGCCTTGTACACACCGCCCGTCACACCATGGGAGCCAGTAACACCCGAAGCCGGTGAGCTAACTGCAAAGAGGCAGCTGTCGAAGGTGGGACTGGTGACTGGGGTGAAGTCGTAACAAGGTAGCCGTAGGAGAACCTGCGGCTGGATAACCTCCTTTCTAAGGAGAATTGGGTATCGTAATTGATGCTTAATTCTGGTCGAATCTAGTGGAAGGTTTGTAGTTCTCTCGGTTTTTTTTCTATATATTTTGATCATTGAAAATAAGAACTGGTCTTTTTAAAAGCGCTTTAAGGGTGAAATTGTGAAGGGCGCATGGTGGATGCCTAGGTGTCAAGTAGCGAAGAAGGACGTGGCAAGCTGCGAAAAGTCACGGGGAGCCGCAAGCTGGCATAGATCCGTGGATATCCGAATAGGGGAACCGGCTCTTGGATAGTACCGAGAGCGTCTGTAAGCTGAATTGATAGGTTTACGGAGGTGGACCCAGGGAACTGAACCATCTAAGTACCTGGAGGAAAAGAAAGAAAGATCGATTTCCTGAGTAGTGGCGAGCGAAAGGGAAAGAGCCTAAACCTGCTTTTGCGTAGAAGGGTGCAGTTGTTGCAAGGTGGGTGTTGTGGGGTTTATAGTCGCCGGTCTGCATG
>JADFXO010000322.1 GCA_015233485.1 Nitrospirota bacterium | reverse complement strand
ATTCGAGATAGAAGACAGGCCTGGAGACGAAAGTTCAAGGGTGATGATCGTTGACTTACAGGGGGTAACAATTGGTCTGATAGTGGATTCGGTCTCTGAGGTACTGCGCGTGCCGTCTGACATAGTGGAGTCTACGCCGCCCATGTCAACAAACATCAATACGGAGTTCATCTACGGCATAGCCAAACTCAATGACAGACTGATAATCCTGCTGGACATAGACAAAATGCTGGACAGGTCATCGGTCGGCTCGTTGTTTTAGGGTATAATGTACACACCGCCAAAGAAAATAGCTGAAGCGGCCAGACAACTTGATTTCAGCCAGCCTTTAGAGTTTAATGACCCGCGTTATGTCGATACCGAAAAGGGCAGGGGGGTTGTAAATTACAATCAGCTCTTCAAAAAAATGGGTTTTGAGCTGACAAACACCTCAGACGTTTCACTACCAGAAAGCGGACATACTTTATTTTGCGGGCACATAGGGTGTGGAAAGAGTACCGAGTTGAGGAAACTTGGGGAAAAACTCAAGAGAAGAGGATTGTTTTATGTAGTATTTGTCGATGTGGCGCTGGAGCTGGATACAAATAATCTCCAGTATCCTGATTTGCTGATGGCCCTTGCTTACAGATTGTGTGAAAACTTAAAAAATGATGATATTGAGATAAATTCGGTTTTTCTGACAAACCTGCAATCGTGGTTTGATCAGAAAATTGCAACAAGTGAGACAACGAAGCGTTTTGCCGTGGAATTAAAGGCCGGGATTGAGGCAGAGGCGGGAATTCCATTTTTAGCGAAGCTCTTTGGGAAGCTAACGAATTCGCTAAAGATGGGCACGACATATAAAGAGGCGTTAAGGCGGGTGATTAAAAATCATGTTACCGAATTTGCCGATGCGTTTCACTTATTGATAAACGCGGTGGAAAGTGAGACCAAAAAGAAGGGTTTGGCAGAGAAGGTATTGTTTATTGTTGATGGGACAGATAAACTGTCAGGCGAGGACAGCGTGAGTTTTTTCATAAAGGATGCCAATCAATTAAAAAGTATTGAGGCTCATTTCTTATATGGCGCCCCGATTCATCTTATTTATTCAGGGAATCAGGTGCAGCAGAGATTTGAGTATTTCATATTACCCATGATAAAGATTACAGCTAAGGATGGGACAAAACTCAGAGACGGTTATGAGGTAATGAGGAAAATAGTTTTGCGAAGGGCGGACATAAGTCTGTTTGAAAACCCCGGCACCATTGATAAAATAATCGAATATTCGGGTGGCTCCCCCAGAGAGTTAATGCGTCTCTTGAAAAATGCCTATTTATTTGCTGAGGATAAATTCACAGATGAAGCGTTAAACAATGGGATTGCTGATCTGGCGACCACATATAAGAGGATGTTTGCCTTTAAGGACGCATCATATTTTAGAATATTGGCTGAAGTAGATAGTGGAATAGAAGTAGATATGGGTTCAGAGAAAGTAGAATTTCTCCTTTTTAATCTGGCATTGTTTGAGTACAACAATTATTTCTGGAAATCGCACCCCGTTGTAAGGCTTTTGGATAGTTATAAGAGGGCAGTTGAAAGCGTTCAACGAGAGTTAAGCAATATTCCATCAAATGGCTGATTCGCGTGAATTAACGCCAATCCATAAAGAAGAACTCCGCCGTGCCGGGAGGCTGTTACATGCCAGCATTGGTTTTCGTCTTGTCATCGCGGAGTTTAACGACCCGCAGTTCAGGAAAAAAATAATAGACGAAATCAACGGCTTTGGCGTAAAGTCTGTCGTTCTCGAAGTAAACCGCGCGGAATTTCCCAATTTTTATGACTTCGAGCTAAAGATTGCGGAATTAAGTAAAATCTATAATGTTATACATGTGGTTGATCTTGACACGTGGCTGAATATGGACGACAAAGATGATAGAATGGTGCTTGGGTTTAACTATCACAGAGAGAGTATAGCCAACACCTGCAAGGCGTCGCTTTTTTTGTGGATGACAGAGCTTGGCATATATTCGTTCATGACGACAGTCCCCGATATGTGGTCATGGAGGTCTGCCGTATTGACGTTTGTAATAGAAAAAGAAAAGATATCAACCAGCCTTCTCACTGATAAAGGATATGATTACCTGGAAGCAATGCCGCTTGATAGACGGCTTACCAGAATTAACGAGCTTGAGAAATTCTTACAAACGCCTCCGTCTGATTTGGGAAATAGACTTCTGTCGCAGCTCTACAATGAGCTTGGAAGTTTATATATACATCTCGGCACTAAAGATGGACTGAAAAAAGGAATGGATTATTACGAAAAAGCGCTTAATATTGATATAGATATGTATGGCGAAGAACATCCGTCTGCTGCTGATGATTATAACAATATAGGGTTGGCGTGGAACAACATGGGGGAATCAAAAAAGGCGTTGGAGTATTACGAGAAGGCGCTGAAAATTGATTTAAAAATATATGGAGAGAATCATCCAAATGTTGCAATCGGATATAACAATATAGGTTCAGCGTGGTATAGCATGGGGGAATCAAAGAAGGCGCTGGAATATTACGAGAAGGCGCTGAAAATTGATTTAAAAATATATGGAGAGAATCATCCAAATGTTGCAACCGAATATAACAACATGGGGAATGCGTGGGATATTATAGGGGAATCAAAGAAGTCACTGGAATATTACGAGAAGGCGCTGGAAAATTGATTTAAAAATATATGGAGAGAATCATCCAAATGTTGCAATCGGATATAACAATATAGGTTCAGCGTGGTATAGCATGGGGGAATCAAAGAAGGCGCTGGAATATTACGAGAAGGCGCTGAAAATTGATTTAAATGTATATGGAGAGAATCATCCAAATGTTGCAACCGAATATAACAACATGGGGAATGCGTGGGATATTATAGGGGAATCAAAGAAGGCACTGGAATATTACGAGAAGGCGCTGGAAATACTCCAGAAATTTTATGACGATAATCATCCTCGTGTGAGGAAAATTAAGAATAACATTAATTCAATACGGAACCCTAAATCTCAATGACCGATTGCCTTATCAATATTTATAATGCGGCGGTTGGGGCGTGTTCTGCGTATAATTGTGTTTTGAATTATGTTGATTATGTCAAGCGGGTTTATTTTGAGGGGGTTTTTAGGCGGCTGTATGTTGTTGGGGTAGGGAAGGGGGCTTATGGGATGGCGCGAGCGGCCTCTCAGTTTCTTGACGATATTATTACCGGCGGCGTTGTTGTTACGAAATATGGCCATAGCGAAAGCCGTACGGCAGGGAAGATAAAAATTCTTGAGGCCGGGCACCCCGTCCCCGATGAGTGCGGCCTCAGGGGTACCTCTGAAATCATCGAACTCGTGAAGGACGCCTCAGAAGATACGCTTATCTTGTGCCTTATTTCAGGCGGAGGTTCGGCGCTGTTTGTCAGTCCCGCCGATGGGGTCAGCCTCGCTGAGAAACAATCTATTACAGAGGCGCTTCTTAAGTCCGGCTGCGATATTAATGAACTAAACGCCGTAAGAAAACAGCTCTCCAAGGTAAAAGGCGGGGGATTTGCCGCGCTGGCCTATCCGGCGAAGATTTTGTCGCTTATCATATCAGATGTGCCTGGTAATCGCCTCGATGTCATCGCCTCCGGCCCTACTACGGCAAATACGACAGGAGCCGGTGAGGCTGTTGAGGTGTTAAATAAATATGACCTGATGAATAAATTATCGCCAAACGTTATCGAAGTTATAAATAAGGGCGCTGGGCGAAGGACTGTTAATCCGGGAAATGAAAATATTATCATAGCCGACAACCGTCAGGCCCTCAACGCGGCATTGGCGCGGGCGCGTGAGCTGGGGTTTGACGCCGAAATTCTCACAGACAAACTCGCCGGCGACGTTAAGGCGGCGGCAAAATGGTTATCGAAGGAGATTACACCGAATAAAAAATTATTAATCTCCGGAGGAGAGACGACCGTCGCGGTAACGGGAGCGGGCAGGGGCGGCAGGAACATGGAACTCGCCCTCAGATTCGCGGTTGAAATCGAAGGAAATCAGGACGTTACCATGTTGAGCGCGGGTACGGACGGCACGGACGGCCCGACTGACGCCGCCGGCGCGATAGCCCACAGCAGCACAACAGCAAGAGGCCGGGCAGTGGGGCTCAACGCGCTGGAGTATCTGATAAACAACGATTCATACACATATTTTGAACGCTCCGGAGGACTTTTTAAACCCGGCCCGACGGGTACGAACGTGATGGACATTCAGTTGCTGTTATGTTCAGGGGCTCCCTGAGCAATTTTTGACGTCATTGCCCTAATGTACGTCGCCGCGTGCGGCCTTGTTGACGATAAAAAATAAAATTTATAAAACACGAAAGAATAAATTGTAAATATTCGGGGTAAAATTGTAAAATTCCAGTAGTGCTGCATAACGAAGGTAATACGCATGATTTGTTATAGATGCAAAAATAACATACCGAAAGACGCAGCAAAATGCCCCGTATGCGGCGTGAAGGCTATGCCCTTCGTCGGGGCCAAGACGTGCCCGAATTGTGGTACGGTCAATCCGATCAGCGCTCGGTATTGTATAAATGACGGCTATTCGTTTGATGTAACGGACAGAGGGGCCGTCTCTGACGAATATGATGATGAACAAGAGGAGGAAACGACAACGGCAACGGCTAAAAAAAGAAAGAAACACGGTGTGTTAAGGTTTTTTATGTGGATATTTATAGCCA
>JADFXO010000321.1 GCA_015233485.1 Nitrospirota bacterium | reverse complement strand
CTAAGCGGCAGCATCATCATCGGGTAAAAAAAAGGAATAAACGTATTAAAAGACATCTGCTTAAGGATATTCTTAAATTTAAACTTCATGCTTGTACACTAACACAAGTGAAGCAACGAATACAAGTGCTTGTCAGACCCCCAAATCCACCATCAACCCATCCGGCCACGCGCCGCTGATTGTGGAGTTACACTAAAATGTGAAGTCAGTGTCATCGTTGTGTCTATTTTTGTGCTTGTCAGCCTTTAGGAAAAATGCGGGTTTGCAGACATTCATAGGGGGTGAACTGGACAAAACACTCATGAATATGGCCAATATTATCCCCCGCCCATGAAAATTGCAAGGCCCTACTGCTAATATTTTTTCATTTCACTGAAACCAGTTATAACAGTTACAATAGTTATAACAGTTACAATAAGAGAGGGAAATGGTCGATAGACTTTATGGTAGCAGCATAACCCTCTTTCCTTCTATGGTACAAAACGCCTCGCTCTTCAGGACATTTCTACTTTGGTGTTACATGATTATTTTTTCTCAGAATCGATGAAATATTTTTAAAAAGCAGGGCGTTTTCTCTATGGGTCTTTACGGCTATCCTCAGATAGTTGTCATTCAGCCCGTTGAAGGTTGAGCAGTCTCTGAGGACAATCCCACGTTTTCTTAACTCTTGCCAGAGAACCGGCGCCCTTTCGTCTCTTGTCAGATAGAAATTTATTTTAGACGGGTAGAAGCGAATCTCATGTTTTCGCAGCATTTTCTCCATGAATTCCTTTTCCCTTCTCAGATATTTAAAGGTCTCTGCCTCGTAGGCCTTGTCGCTTAGGGCGGTGGTGCCGGCCCTCTGTGCCAGCGTGTTTACCGACCAGGGTTCTTTGTTGGCGGCAAGGGCCGCAGAGATATCATCGTGAAAGAACATGGCCCCAAGCCTCAGGCCGCTTAGGGCGTAGAACTTTGTCAGAGAGCGCAGCACCAGAAGTCCCGGATTATTGCACACCTCGCCGCTAATACTCTCCTGAGGAACGAAATCCACGAATGCCTCATCAACGACTATATAACAGTTGCACTGTGCGGCCTGTTTCACTATGGACAGCACGGTGTCTCTGCTTAGGACGCCTCCGGTTGGGGAGTTGGGATTACAGAGAAATGCGATGTCGGCGTCTCGCATTTTTCTAACGAAGCCTTCGATGTTCAGCACGAAGTTGTCTTTTTCTTCTATTGGAAACAATGTTATTTCTTTCACGCCGCTTATCGACAGCGCCCTTTCGTATTCTGAGAACGCCGGCACTGCGATAAGCGCCCTTGCAGGTTTAATGGCCCGCGCGATAAGATATATCAGCTCGGTGCTGCCATTGCCGCACATGATATTTTTATCAGGGACTCCGGTTTTTTTCGATAATTGGCGGCGCAGCAGTGTGCAGCCAGGGTCAGGATACGCGGGCAGGAATTTCAGGGCCTTTCTGATTTCGGCCTTCACCTTTTTGGATATGCCAAGCGGGTTTACCGACGCGCTGAAATCCAGCACCTTTCGCTGTGCAATCCTCAGCTCAGCGGCAAGGCTATAAATATTCCCCCCGTGGCGCGGCCTGTCCTGTCCTGTGGCACAGCGCTTGCGTGGCATACGTGTTAACACCTTCGCAGAACGGCTATGCCCTGCCAGATTCGCGAAGAATCTCGTTATATACCTTATAAAACAGGTAGTTAGTTGGGATGGATTTCTTTAGAATCGTCTTTATCTCCGGCATGTCGGCCTCTTTTATTACGATATTGACGCTCTCTGAGAAGGCCGCCATATGGTCAAACGTAGCGTAATTTGTCCCCGCGAGGACAACAAACGTCTTTCTTCTGGCTGATATCGGCATAGATTGGATAATTTCGAGGACTTCGTTATTTTCGGAGTTTCCACCGCCGAAATTGTCATGCAGATATACTACATCGTACTGGCCATACTTTAGTTTGTCGGACACATCATCGGGGGATTCGGCTATTTGAACGCTATAGCCAAGGTCTTCCAGCGCGCCTTGCGCTGCCCCCTGCCTTTCCACGCTGCCGTCGCAGACCAACGCGGTTCTGGTATCGTCTGAGATGGGTGTATTGGCTGGCATTTCCCGGCCTCCTGTTCAAGTTCTATTTTTTGGCCTTTCTGGCATATTCTTTGTCTATGCTCAGGCCTTCAATGTCTGTGGTCTTTTCGCCCTTGGAGCTTTTTACCATATCCAGTCCTCTGCCTACGATGGCCTTTCTTGATGAGTAGGCAAGGGCGGTCTCTTCATTTATCAGCCCCGCCTTGTAAAGGTTTATTATGGACTTGTCAAATGTTTGCATACCGTAGGTTTCACCGGAGTCGATTATTTCGTAAAAGGTCTTTCCCTCCCCCTCGCCATTTGTTACTGTGTCCTTCACTCGAAGATTTGTCTTTAATATCTCAATAGCGGCAACCCTTCCGCCTCCAACCTTGGGCATAAGCCTCTGGCTCACTATCCATCTGACGGTATCTGAGAGGCGGTGGCGAAGCAGCACCTCTTCTTCCTTATCAAACATGCCGATGATTCTGTTAACCGTCTGTCCGGCGTCGATTGTGTGCAGTGTGGCAAGGACGAGATGGCCCGTTTCGGCTGCCGTAATACCAATTTCCACAGTCTCGCGGTCTCTCATTTCACCGACGAGGATGACCTTGGGCGCCTGCCTTAGGGCTGCCCTCAGACCGCTTGCAAATGTGTCGAAATCCACGCCCAATTCCCTCTGGTTAAATGTAGATTTCTTATGGGGGTGCATATACTCCACAGGGTCTTCAAGCGTCAGCACATGAACGGCCTTTTGTTCATTTATGATGTTTAGTATAGCGGCAAGAGTAGATGACTTACCGCTTCCGGTTGCTCCGGTGACGAGGACGAGGCCATTTTTCTCTTCGGCTATCAGGCCGAGGACCTTTGGGACTCTCAGGTCGGCAAGGGTGGGAATGCGGGTCTCAAGCTTTCTTAACACGATGGAATATGTGCCGCGCTGCGAGAAAATATTTACCCTGAACCTGGCCTTGCCGGGCAGGGAATATGACAAATCGCAGGAGCCTTGCCTTATCAGATTTTCAATTAATCTCCTGTCTGAGTTGACAAGATGCAGGGCAAATACCTCAGTCTGAAAAGGCGTCAGCGATTTCAGAGACTGATCGTCAAACTCAACGGGTATGAGCTGCCCTGCTGCCTCTACTTGCGGAGGTTTCCCAACCGTAAGGTTCAGATCAGATACGTTGGCGGCACTCTCAAGCATAGTGGACAATATTGAGTCAATGTCGTTTTTTGTCATAGTTCCGTCTCCTCAACCATTAATTCTATAAATCTGGCTGTAAATCTGGCTAAAAATCAGGCGGCGGTTCCTTGAGAAATGGGATAAACCGCTTCTTATCTATGGCCTTTTCGTATGATTCCTCAGGCGATACCCAGCCCTTTTGCAGCAACTCCAAAATGGCGTCGTCAAGTGTCTGCATTCCAAGTTTTTTTCCCGTCTGCATTACCGAGGCAAGCTGCGGTGTTTTGGCTTCCCTTATCAGGTTGGCCGCGGCATAGGTGATAATAAGGATTTCAAGGACGGCTATTCTGCCCTTTTTATCTATTCTTCTAAAGAGATTTTGCGCGACGACCCCCTTTAGGGCCTCTGATAATGTGGTGCGTATCTGCGCCTGCTGGTTTGCGGGAAACACATCCACCACCCTGTCGACGGTCTTTGTGGCGCTTTGCGTGTGGAGGGTTCCAAAGACGAGATGTCCGGTTGAGGCCGCCTCAAGGGCCAGTTGAATCGTCTCAAGGTCTCTCATTTCTCCAACGAGTATTATGTCGGGGTCTTCACGAAGCGCCCCTCTGAGGGCAGCCCCGAAGGACTTTGTATGAAGGCCAACCTCCCGATGGTTGACTATGCAGCTCTGGCTTTTATGGACGAATTCTATCGGGTCTTCGATTGTGAGGATGTGGTCTTTACGCACCTTATTCGCGTAGTCGATTATTGCCGCGAGGGTTGTCGATTTGCCGCTTCCGGTTGGTCCGGTAACAAGGACGAGGCCTTTTTGCAGCGTGGCAAACCTCTTGCACACCAAAGGGATATTGAGTTCCTCGACCGTTGCAATCTTGCTGGGGATCAACCTGAAAACAGACCCCACGCCCCATTTCTGCTGGAAGAAATTAGCCCTGTACCTGCCAAGCCCGGGCACCTCGTACGCAAAGTCAATATCTCCCGTTTCCTCGTAGACCTTTATTTTTTCCTCGGGGGCAATTTCGTAGAGCATAGACTTTAGCTCGTCGTTGTCGAGCTCCTTGTACTTTACGCGTTCCATCTCACCGCGAATACGCAAAATCGGCTGCGACCCTGCAACCATGTGCAGGTCAGAGGCGCCTTGTTCGTTCATCAATTTAAAAAACGCGTCTATCTTCGCCACTTCAACCCTCCCCAACCCAAATTGTAAATTGTCACTCAACGCACCATACGGCAGACAGTGTAGCAAATTCTAAACGATTTTGTCAAAGCCGGTTAAGAGGGCGCACGGTAGATTTGTTCTACCCATAAGTTGTTGATTATTGGTGTTTAGGCGATTTCGGATGGCCTTTAAAATCAAGGACTTACGATTAGAACAAATTTACCATGGGATTTAGGTCACGGTAAATTTGTTCTCCATCAGGCAAGTGCCGTAGAAGCAGAGTTTTTTGACATACGTAAGTAGTCGAAGACCAAGCGAATGTTAAGCATAAGCTCTCTCATTTTCTGTGCTACGCTGCGGAC
>JADFXO010000320.1 GCA_015233485.1 Nitrospirota bacterium | reverse complement strand
TTCGCTAAGGGCGATAGGCGCCGGCCTCAGGGTGTTCTTTGCGCAGTTCATCAAGGAGATGGAATCGTCCGAGTTTGCCGCGTTTGCGGCCTTTGGAGGGTGTTTTTGCCTGAGGCGTTTTGGGAGGGGATTTATTCGCGGAGCACCCTCGCAAGACGACATAACCGCGGCACGTGCGGGATTGCTTGAAGCCAGAGAGGCGATGCTTTCTCGTTTGTATGATATTGTTGTCCTGGATGAGATAAATGTCGCCGTAAGTCTCGGCCTCCTTCCATCAGAGGACATTGCCGGGTTTATCAAAGAGCGGCCAGAATGCGTCGAATTGATTTTAACCGGCAGGGGCGCGCCCGACGATATTATCGCCGCCGCCGACCTCGTGACTGAGCTAGGGGAAATAAAACACTATTACCACAAAGGGATAAAAGCCAGAAAAGGCATAGAATACTAAGAATGAAAAAGCTACGTCCCGGAGGGGTGCGTAATCCCTCAGTCAACCCTGAGCGGTTGACCCCACTTACTAACACCACTCCATGCGAAGCTCAGGTGGAGGATGTCCGGCGCACGGGCAAGGTAGCTTCTACCTCTACTGTACCAAAACCGGACGAGGTTGTCAAGGGAGCGGGAAGTTGAAGCGCAAATATAATCAGGGGGCGTTGCCGGTTGATACCGGTAAATCTACCCCACTATCTAACGCTGTTAAGAAAGGAGTTATAAATGACAGAAGAGGATTTAATATATTTTAGAAACTGGTTTTCCGATTTCTGCGTGAGCTATCACTATGACGACATCAATGACCAAAGAAACATTACGTTAAAGGAAAGACATACAAAAAACGTATGCGCCAACATGGTGGAAATCGCGCGCGCGCACTTTAACAACCCAAACGATATTTTGCTTGCCGAGACGATTGCCCTCTTTCACGACACAGGGAGGTTTCCCCAATATGCCAAATACAAGACGTTCAGAGACGCCGTCTCCGTAAATCACGGCCTGCTCGGCGCAGAGACCTTGTTGAGGGAACAGGTCTTAATGACATTGCCCGCAGAGGAACAACAACTGATAATCCAGTCGGTCAAATACCACAATGCCTACAAAATCCCGGCCAATCAGACCGCTGAGACAGTTAATTTTCTGAAAATGATACGCGATGCCGATAAGATTGACATATGGGAAGTATTTATAGTGCTCTTCTCTTTGCCGCCAGAGGAAAGGGCCTCCGCCGCTACACTTGGTTTTCCCGATACGGATGGTTACTCCGGCGGGCTGATTAAATGTATTTACGACAAAAGAATGGGCAATTTAAAGGACGTAAGGTGTGTAAACGACTATAAAATACTCCTTTTGACCTGGATATTTGATATAAACTATGAAAAGAGCTTTAGTTTGATAAACTGCCGGGACTATATAGCCAGACTCTCTGAATATTTACCGCGAAATGGTGAGATTGACGAAATAATAGAAGCATTGGCCGCTTATGTCAGAGAGAAGGCCGCAAACACGGGGGGAAAGTAAACACAAGACTAGCTCTGTTTGTCCAGGATGTCCCGTATTTTCAGCAGGAACTCATCGGTCATTATAGGTTTCGCGATGTAGTTCAGGCCCTCCTCGAAGATGCCCTTACCGTGAATTACGTTATATGTGTGGCCGCTGATGAACAGCACCTTTATGTCGGGTTTATGGAGCTTTATCTCATTATAGACGGCCTTGCCGTTTTTCTTTGGCATTATGACGTCCAATACGACGATATCTATATCGTCCTTGCGCTCAATGAATTTTTCTACCGCGTCATTACCGTCAACCGCTTCGACAACTTTGTAGCCTGCCCGTTTGAGCACCTTGCCGGTTATTTTTCGCAGTGAGTCGTCGTCCTCGGAAAGGAGTACCGTCTCTGTTACACCCGTTTGGGGTGCGGGGTGGTGGGGCGTCTCCGCTTGGGGGAGATTCTCCACGACTGGCAGATATCTGGTAAAAACCGAGCCTTTTCCCTCGGCGCTTTCTGCCTCTATATGGCCCTTGTGCAGCCTCACAATCCCGTAGACTGTGCTTAGTCCTAGTCCGGTTCCCTTGCCTACTTCTTTTGTAGTGAAGAATGGGTCAAATATCTTCGCCTTTGTGTCTTCATCCATGCCGATCCCCGTATCGGTTGCCTTAATATAAACATATCCGGACTCTTCGGTGAGGCCGTGAGTTTGTAAGAAATTCTTATCATCGGCAATTCCAAGTTCTATGGTTAACACCCCGCCTTCGGGCATAGCGTCTCTGGCGTTTGCCACCAAGTTCATCATTGCCATTTCGATGTGGGTCTTGTCTGCCATTACCATTACGCCGGGGGCATTGATTATCGTCCTAATCTCAATGTCTTCGCCTATGAGCCTCGTCAGAAGTCCTTCTGTATTGCTTACAAGATTGGAAATATTTATAGGTTTTAGTTCGTAGATGTGTTTTCTGCTGAAGACGAGCAGGCTTTTAGTGAGATTTGCCGCTCTTTCTATTGAGGCGTCTATGTGGGCGGCATAACCTGTTGAGGTAACATCGTCTTTAACCCGCCTCCTAAGCAGATATACATAGTTTGTCATTGCCGACAGGATGTTGTTGAAGTCGTGGGCCACGCCTCCGGCAAGCTGCCCGATGGATTCCATTTTTTGTGCTTGCAGGAGCTGATTTTCAAGTTCCCTGTGTAGGGTTGTGTCGATGACGCCTGCTACCGCGCCCTCGTAGCTGCCGAGTTCGTCCATAATCGGCGATGTTTCGATTGTAGCGTATAAGGCCTTGCCGTTTTTTTTCTGGAATTCCAGCTCCATCTGGCCTTTTATTCCCTGTGCAAGGCGCTTCATGCTGTGCCGGCATATGTTTAGGTATTGATCGCTGATGAACGAAAACAAATGTCTTCCCGTCATTTCGGCTGTATCGAATCCAAGCATTTCCGCCATGCGAGGGTTTACCAGCGTTATTGCGCCATCTTTATCTATAACCAGAATACCCGCATGCGTAAGCTCAAAGAGCTGCCGGTATTTGATCTCGCTTTCTGTCAGGGCGGCCTCCGCCTTCTTTCTTTCGATTATCTCGGCGCGCAGCTCTTCATTTGTCTTTACGAGGTCGTTGGTGCGTTCTTTTACGAGGTACTCAAGGGTGTTTTGATATTTCAGCAATGTCTGTTCAGACCTCTTGCGCTCTATGGCAATGGCGTAGAGGTCGGCAATGCGCCCAACGGTATGCAGGTTACTCTCTGCGAATTTAGTAAGGGGATTTGCCAGGGCGATTTGCCCGACAATCGTGTCACCGAGCATGGCTGGAAGCGATAGGAATCGCTCTATCGGAATATGGCCTTGCGGGACGCCCATATGTCTGGGGTCGTCTTTTAGTGAGTTACACATGATCGACATCTTGTTATTCAAAACCCAGCCCCACATTCCGGCAAATGTCTTAAAAACGATGTCTTTACCCTCGACCTTGCACTCATCCCATACGTCTGTGGCCAGGGTCGGAGCTATAAGGTAACCTGTCTCGGGGTCTATATAACCGGCAAAGCCGTATTTACTGCCCGTTAGGCGTCTGGCATAGTCGATGGCCATTTTTGATATCTCCTCTATGGAGCCGGATTGTATAAGCAGCGCTGAGAGTTCGGCGAGGGACTTGTTTACCTCCAGCTCATATGACAGCGCCTCTTCCATCCGCTTCTTCCCTGTTATGTCGCGCCCGATGGTAACGAGGCCGCGCCGTCTGCCATCGGCGTAAAACACGGGTGTTTTCAGGACGTCAAATGCCGCTACCGTGCCGTCGGGGTGTGTTATCGGGATTTCCTTGCTCGTGATATTCCCCGTAGTCCACACCTCTTCATCCAACTCGATGTTTCTCCCGAAGGCGTCTTTGTAGTGTTCATTATCAAGGGCTATCTCCTGGTCGGTTTTACCTTTGTATCTTTGTTTATCAATGTTAAAGTAATTAAGGACGAAGTCGTTAGCCTGCAGCCATTTGCCCTGCCCGTCTTTAAAAAACACTATATCGGGCATTGCATTGATTAATCTTGTCAGTTCTTCTTTAGTGGCAACGGCAACGTTTTTCGCCCTCTCTATTCTAATAGCGCCAATGTAAAAGATCAAAAAAACGGCGCATAGCGCTGCCGTGACGGCTATTCCAAAGGTTCTGTGTCTATCCACGTCTTTATTTGACGCGAAAAGGACTATCGACCATCCTTCAATATCTATTGGTTCTTCTACAAAAGTGTAGGCGCGGTGTTTAAAGGAGATTTGGTCGCCGTTTCTATATCCGGTGTTTAGTATTGACCTGAAGGCCTTATTTCCAAACTGTCTTGATTGCAGTAAATCCAGCGCTTCATCTTTTTTCAGGGGCCGGAGGCTTTGATTGGTTAGAGACGCGTCGCCGGATATAAACACAACTCCGTGCGGGTCAACCAGAAAACAATAGGAGTAGTGCCGAAAGTCATTCTCGATGTCGTCGATATCTTTTTTTATCACGGCTATGCCGAGGATTTTGGCGTGTTCATCAGTGATAGGGGACGACACATAGTAGCCCCTCTTATTCGATGTTACTCCAAGGGCAAAATAACGGCCAACTTTGCCGGATAGCGCCTGTGTGAAATACGGCCTGAAAGCATAGGATATACCAATAAAACTGTCTTCGGTGTCGCGGTTAGAGGACATGATGGTCATACCTTTGAGGTCAAGGATATAACAGACCGCCGAGTGAAACTGTTCATTATATCTGTCAAGTACGGAATTGGCCTTTCTGATGTCTCCGCCAGTTTTTAGAGCGTCCACTATCCACGGCGACATTGAGAGAGCCATAACGGCC
>JADFXO010000031.1 GCA_015233485.1 Nitrospirota bacterium | reverse complement strand
TCTACTTCTTCAACATACCTCCTGTCCATACCACTGATGATACTACTGTCGATTCATAATTGTCCAGAATTATTTGATTTGCCCTGTCCCTCCTTGGTTTTAAGGCCAGAATAAATCCACCGTGGGAATCACCCCGCCGCCCCGCCTCAGCCGTGAAATTGTGTTTATTTATTTCTATGATGGTACTTGACAACGCATTACCGATATGGTAATACACATTCAAGCACCAGCTCAGTGGTCGGCTTCTCGTCCACCGGCAGCAGCCGTTGCCCGTCCACGCCCAACTTTTAAGACACCGGCAGGGGAGCGTCGTCATTCGGCATCGGGTTCTCAGCCGCCAACAGTGGCTCATCCTCCAGCGTCGCCTATAGAGGAGAGTTTTTTCCAGACATTATCGGCGCTGACAGGCCTTGTGTCAAAATATATGAGGCCTTTTCCTTGATTATGAAATAAAACTAAAGATATTCCTTGACATGAGTGCACGTGTTATTAGACAATAGGTGGGTAGGTAGCATGTGGTTGTGTAAGGTGTGTTTGTGGTAAAGGTGTGTTTGTGGTAGTGTAAGGGCTTGAGTAAGTGTGTCGTGAGCTGCGTTAGCAGGCGATGTTGTCTGCAGCCGTATAAGTTATAAATTGATAAGTTATAAATTTATTTGGTGGAAGTCGCGTCAGTGTGTGTTTCTAAGTAACTAAAGAATGTTTGATAGTATATAATTGAGCAAGGGAGGTGATAAGTTATGAACTATAAGATTTTATTATTACTAATGGCAGTTGCGTTATTGTTGTCCGGTCTTTCGGGTAATGCCGCCGCCACGAGTGTGCCTGATTTGTCGATTGTCCCAGCGAGCGGATTGACGTCCGAGTCGCCTGTTCTCGGCAATGTTATGCATGATGCCGACGCATGGATTATACAGTCTAAAGACGGTAATCCTGTGTTATTGGCAAAGAGGCATCATCGGCATCGGCATAGGCATAAAGGCTCGAGGCACCGCAGGCATTCGTCACAAAATGCAGCGCCGGCTCCGCCGCAGCCATCGCAGCAACCAATGCAGCCTGTTCCACAGAGGTAAGAAACATACTGGGAATTTACGCGGTTAATAGGCCTTGTGCCAGAAGGCGCGAGGCCTATTCCTCTTCTGGAATTAAACCAGGGATGTTACTTGACGCGACTTCATGTATGGGGTTACGAATACCCTGATATAGGTGCACGGAGGTGACACGAATGAACAAGTTGATAATAATTTGTATCTCAATATTAGTTGCAGGGTTATTGTTTTCGGGCGTAGTTACGGCTCAGGGTCCTCTGAGGGACACTGTGATTGCCGGCAAGTTGGCCGAAGCCCAAATGCTGCTTGACGAATGTTATCGTATGGGCACGATTTCCAGGAGGGCGGCGGCAGAAATCCACAGCCGCATCAACTTCATCAGAGACAGTTCCTTTAACACGGAAATCCGCCACGGAGGGGTGATACCTCATCGGGAGGCAAGGAGAATCAACTACGACCTTGACAATTTAATAAGAGAAGTTGCGGCACTGAGGAGAGCTCCATTGCCACCGCCGCCGCCCCAGTTACCGCCCCCCCCTCAGTACCCGCAGCCACGGTATCCATAGAGACGGGAAGCGGGGTATTTAAAATTAACTACGATGGCAGGTCTCATGTTGCAAGACGTGGGGTCTGCTTTTTACACCGCGAGGTGTGCCAGCCTGTGTTAGGGAGATTCTCTTGCTTCCATGGCTGCGTTATTGGGTTTAGCAGGCTTGCAAATCGGAAGCAGCAACGGCAGCAGATAGTAGGCAAACTCCATCGTATAACTGTATCTTGGATTGGGAAACGCAGTGGCCGCAACCCCAATAGCGTGCAGCATGGCGGCGCTGCCTATCGTAAAAAGTATAAAAACCCCCATGTCTTTCCACCCCGAACGAATCAGGCGGAAAGCGCTGAAAATATAGGCTATGACAAAGGCCGCCGGCCAGAACAAACTCCTGAATACCGCGCGATGGAGTTTTGTGTAAATAAGGTAATGAAACCACTGCGGAGTGGTCTGAACGTATTCGCCCGCGTCGGCCGCACGGTTGCCTCCAAAATTGCCTGTTTGCACTGTGAAATAAGGCAGTGGGCGCGGGTTTAAATATCTCACCAGTGTGTCGCCGGCATTTGCTGTGATATATAAAGACGAATAGCTGCCGTCTATACTGTTGTAAATATCGTAGTCGCCCCGGCAGTTATCAAAATAAATCAACAAAGATATAAAGGCCTTTTTCATAAACGCAAGGGGATGCTTCCTTATAGCGTCAAAGAGCAGGGTTCTTAATGCTTGTCTTATTTCATTTGCGGGCGGGTTTCCGAGCGCCTCTGAAATCGGTCCTGTGACGCCGCCGTCTCCGCCGCCGCGGCTGTGAATGGTGTTTAGTATCTCATTGTATTTTTTTATGTTCCATGTAGAGTTCAGGATGGCCCTTTGCTCTGTGGACGCTGTGCCCCGAATCTTTGCGATGGCCGCGTTAAGTCCCCGGGGGTATTTGTTATCATCTTCTTCCAAGAATATCGCGTTGGATATTGTTGCGGCCGCCCCGTAGTTATCCAGTGTAAATGACTTATGTTTTACATAATTGTAACCGCCAAGCAGAAGCAGCATAGAAAGAAAGGGGAGGGCGAATGCTGCCGCTAAACTCCTTCGGCTGCCCCCGTTTATCCAGATATATACGATGAGCAAAACAAAAACCGCCGCAACGAACAACCCCGCCGGCCTGACATAAACAGTATACGCAAAGGCCGCCCCTGCAAGCGCAAAAAACACGGCGCTCCGGCGTTGTAATGCAATCGTCATAAATGCAAACGCAGACACAATAACACTCACATACAGGCTCTCCGAAAGAAGTGCAATGTCCCCGGCCATCTGTACGTGGCTCGTAATAAAGCCGGCCATTGCAAAGGCGGCAAGCGGGGCCATATACCGGTACGAAATAAAAATCCCATATACAAATGCCAATGCCGAGAGCAGCGATAACAGGTTTTGTACGGCAATAACAGAGAGGATTGTCTTTGAGAATAAAAACACGGCAGCTATAAATATCGGATAGCCTGGCGTCCTCAAAGATAGATCAGGCCATTGGCCGGACAATATTTGCATGGCAACGTCGAAGTATCCATAAGAATCCGGCCTTATCAATACCACAGGATAATAAAGAAAATACGGCAGCCGCGTTATTAAATATGGCGCCGCAATTATAAAAACCGACACAGTGGCAATAGTAAAGTCCACCGCCTTTTTATGCCTTGCGCCAAAAGACTTAAGCGAGTTTATCGGGTGTAAATCCCATGCATAGCCCCTCGCCGCGACAGTTATCGCGGACGAAAAGACGGCAAGAAAAAAGAGTAGGGCAACCCAAGTGCGATTTATAGAGGCCGCACAGAGTAATTCGTAACTTCTGCCGTTTTTGGCGGGGTCAGAGTTGTCGGAAGTAGAAAACAGGAGTTCATCGTTAGAGATGTAATACCTGCCGCCTCCAATATACGCGACGGCGTCAGAGGCGGCGTTTGCGCGCCCAAGCGGGGTGCCGTTTTCCATCATCACTGCCCTTGAGGGCGATGTGAACGAGTTATGGGTAAATTTGGTAAACCACGCGTAACCGCTTTCATGCCTGAAGTGCTCAATAGGGATTTTATCCCAACTGATTATGAGGATTTCCTGTTTGTGGAGGAAGATTAATAAAGATAACACCCAAAACAAGACGCTTAATATCGCAAACGCCGCAGTTATGGCCGGCCTGCCTGCGACTGTGTCTGGCGTAATCTTATTCATCTTGCGGCTTTAGAGAAATTCACGGCAGTCTCTCCAATGACGATTACGCGTCTTTTTTATGAAAACAGACCTTGTTTCTGCCACTATTTTTGGCCTTATAAAGGGCTGTATCAGCGAGTTTTTGGCACGGCCAGAACTTGTCAGAGTCCGTTGGAAACTCGCTGACTCCAATACTTACGGTTCTTTTCAAGGCTACAGTTGGGGTTTCAATGGATTCGCTTTCGATATTAAGGCGTATTTTCTCTGCGACTTCAATGGATTTACCTTCTGTGGCGTCCACAAGGAGCACTAATATCTCTTCGCCGCCGTAACGGATGACTATATCGGATTCCCTTACCGACGCCTTGATAATCGAGGCCACCGTTTGTAGCACCATGTCTCCAACGCCATGGCCATGGGTATCGTTTACCTCTTTAAAGTGATCTATGTCTATCATCAAAATTCCGAGGAGAGTTTTTCTCCTTATTGTGGCGCGACAAAGGCTGTTAGTTATCTCATCGAGGAACCGGCGGTTATATAATCCCGTCAACTGGTCAATGAGGGATTGCTCCCTTAAAAGTTCCATAAAGGTCTTTCCTTCAAGCACCGGTTCACACTCCTTAAGATGGGCATTTATATAAGGAATGAGTGACGACGTCAACTCATCGCAGTCTTTGCAGGAAACTATTTGTACTACATCGCCTGTATGTCCTCCAATATTAATAGGAATGCAATAGTAGTTGAGTTTGCCGGTTTGATTTTCTTCTATGTGTATAAAATTCGGGCATACCTGAGAAAATTCCCGCGAATCTACGATACCACCCGTGCGTATTACCCTGCATTGGCTGGGGTCAGTTAAAATAGTTTCATCGCACCAGGATACAGTGTCTTTGTTTAATTGTCCCAAACTAGGGCAGTTTTCAGCGGCTGCTCTTGAAACCACATTTTTAATCGTATTTTTATCTGAATTCACTTCATAGATAGAGAAATTTTCTATTCCCATTTCCATGAGCATTTGTTCGATTCTCAAAAATATATCACTCTTTACCGCGTCTTTTTCTATAGTTCTCTTAAAATTGTATATCTTCACGAGCATATCAACGGTCTTAGCAGTGTCTTTGAGGGCGTTTCCGGTCGACGCAGTCTTATATCCCATCAATATAGATACCTTGTTATCTATGGAAGAGAGGGTTGCCGAAAGATTATCTGTCATCGTATTAAACCCCCTTGCTACATCGCCGGCCTCATCCGAAAGGGTAACATTGACCTTAGTGCTGGAAAAATCCCCTACCGCCGCATTTTCAAATCCAAGCCGTAGTTTATGAAAAAGCTCCGTGTATGGTTTGAAAAATACATAGATTATGTAGAGCGTGCCGATTGAAAAAAGCATTGACACCACTACCATGTAGGACACAATAGATAAGCCCGTACGCCTCTGACCTGTAATGTCAACGACAAGGCTCACCGCCCCAAGAACATCGCCTTCCGCTGCCTTATGGCATTGGAGGCATTTGACCCGCCCATCGGCCGACGCCTTATAGGGGATTACGATGGCGTATTCGACATTGAAGACACCCTCGCTCACTGCGGATTCGATATTGCCTGTTTTGAGGACTTCATCTTCAAGAAATGTGGGCGCCTTATCATTACGGTTGCTTTGTCCGAATTGCTGTATTACGGCCTTACCCCTGAGAACCTTTATCTCCTTAAGACCGTGGGTATGTTTTATCCTATCCAGGAAAATATCCCTTTTGTCATATACGCCAAGGAGCATAAACGAGGTAATGGTGTCCCTGATTAGCTCCGCCGCCGACAACGCCCTTTCCTTTGATGTGTTCATGCTGAAGTTCCTGAAACTGACAAACACTATGGCCTGTATGACTATCGACAGAAAGATAAAGGACAGGACTATCCTTATCAATAATTTCGTCTTTATAGATTTGATTTGTTTCACAGCGTCCCATCCATAATTTCGGGATGGCCGCTCCAGCGCCTAAAAAGGTTGTGTTCGATGCCAAGCTGGTCGATGAGCTTTCCAACGATGAAGTCGATAGCGTCGCCGAGCTTCTCCGGTTTGTGATAGAATGCCGGTACTGGCGGGGCGACAACAACGCCCAAACGGGCAAGTTTAAGCATGTTCTCCAGGTGTATTGCGCTAAAGGGCATCTCACGCGGGCAGATTATCAATTTTCTGCCTTCTTTTATCGTAACGTCAGCCGCCCTTGCCGTAAGATTAGAGGCATAGCCGTTGGCTATTGCAGACAGTGTTTTCATTGAGCAGGGGACTATCGCCATCCCATTTGTTATGAACGAGCCGCTTGCGATGGCGCTATGAAGGTCGCCTTCGTCGTGGTAATAGAGACGGCTGCTCTTGAAATAATCCCTGAGGGCTGCAACGGGGTGAGCGCTCCATGTGTGGCCGGTTTCATGGGCGATGACGGAGAAGGCCGACTTCGATATAACCAGGTGTACCTCCGATGTCCTTAATAACTCGGTAACGAGCCTGATACCTATGATGGCGCCGCTGGCGCCTGTGATGGCGGCTGCGAACCTCGTCACTGTGTACCTGCGGCATTCTGGATTCCCGTTTTCACGGGAATGACAGACATGGTGATAGGAGTGTCAGACAGTAAGATACGAATGACAGACAGGGAAGCCGGGATTGCAGACAGGAAAACAGGCATGTCAGACAGGGGAAAACGGCATCTTGTTGTTATTCCCGCGCAGGCGGGAATCCAGTTACTTTGCGTACATAAAGACGTATTCGTCTGGTTTTGCAAGACCGAGGCCCTCTCTTGCCTGCTTTTCTATTTGAAACGGGTCTGTCTTTATCTCCACTATCTCTTCTTTTAGCGCGGCAATTTCTTTTTCGATCTTGGCTATGCTCTGTTCATGCAGCTTCTCTTCTTTTTTTAGGTTTACATATTTAATAAAGCCAGCCTCATCGAAGATTAAGTTTAAGCCGATTATTGTCAGGACAATGGCAAACATGATTAGTGTTATGCGCACCCTGTGCTTACGTTCGGATACTATCTGCCCGCGAAGGCTCTTCTTCCTCGTCCCCTGCGGCGCCCTGCGTGGTGCTCGTTGTCTTTCAGTTTGTTTTTCTGTTGGCATGGTTGTTTTATATATCGCGCGGCAGGGGAAAAAACATACGCGCCCACCGCGCGAAACATTTCTCTCCTACTTGTTGAGATTATAGTATGTGTCTGCGCCTTTATACACGGCAATACTGCCAAGCTCTTCTTCGATTCTCAGGAGGCGGTTGTACTTTGCGATACGGTCGCTTCTGGATACCGAGCCTGTCTTTATCTGTCCGGCATTGAGTGCAACGGCTATATCGGCTATCGTGGTGTCCTCAGTCTCACCGGAGCGGTGCGAGATAACGGCGGTGTACATTGCCCTCTTTGCCATATCCACTGCGTCTAGTGTCTCGGTCAGCGTGCCAATCTGGTTTACCTTAACAAGTACCGAGTTGGCGACACCTTTTTTAATGCCTTCTTTGAGTATTGCAGGGTTGGTTACAAATAAGTCGTCACCGACCAGCTGTACCTTCGTCTTTAATTTGTCGGTAAGGAGTTTCCAGCCATCCCAGTCGTTTTCGCTCATGCCGTCTTCGATTGAGATTATGGGATACTTGTCCACGAGATAGGCGTAGTAGTCGGTGAGTTCCGCGGGGGTGTATTTCTTTCCCTCGCCCGCGAAATCATATTTTCCATCTTTGAACATTTCGCTTGACGCCACGTCAAGGGCGATGAGCATATCCTTTCCCGCCTTGTAGCCTGCCGCCCCTATGGCCTCCATTATCTCTACGATAGCGTCTTCGTTGGAATTCAAATTAGGGGCAAATCCACCCTCGTCTCCAACGGCCGTGGATAGTCCTTTTTTGTGCAGGATTTTTTTCAGGTTATGAAACACCTCAGCCGACATTCTAAGCGCATCGGCAAAGGTCGTAGCCCCTACGGGCATTATCATAAACTCCTGAACGTCCACATTGTTATCGGCATGTGCGCCGCCGTTGATGATGTTGAGCATCGGCACGGGGAGTTCTTTTGCGTTTACGCCGCCGATGTATTTATAAAGGGGCAGGTCTGCCTCTTCAGCCGCGGCCTTGGCTACCGCCAGGGATACGCCTAATATTGCGTTGGCGCCAAGCCTTGATTTGTTGTGCGTACCGTCAAGCTCTATCATTATCTTGTCAATATCCGCCTGATGGGTAGCCTCCATGCCAAGCACCTTCTTTGCTATCTCGGTGTTTACGTTTTTTACCGCCTTCAGCACGCCCTTGCCCATGTATTTCTTCTTATCGCCGTCTCTTAGCTCTACGGCCTCTCTCTCTCCGGTTGAGGCGCCGCTTGGAACTGCCGCCCTTCCCATGTAACCGCTCTCAAGCACTACGTCAACCTCTACGGTGGGGTTGCCCCTTGAGTCCATTATCTGCCTTGCGTGAACTTTTACGATTTCCGACATCTGTGTCCTCCTGTGTGTGGTGTAATAAAATATATTTCTAACTTTTTTATAACTTCCGGCTCAATGGCCGGTATATTATCGTCGCTATGGTTTGGGTACGTGAATTGCGCGCCCCATGACGTCCTCTGCCGCTTCCATCAATCCCTCGGCAAGGGTAGGGTGGGCATGAACCGTATCGGCCATTGCCTCTGCCGTTAGTCCCGCCTTCATTGCCACTGCCGCCTCGTGGATTATGTCCGCGGCATTGTGTCCGATTATGTGAACCCCAAGCAGCTTATTCGTTTCGCTGTCGGCAATGACCTTAAACATTCCCGCGATTTCGCCCATGGCGTGGGCTTTGCCCAGGCCGCGGTACTGAAACCGCCCAATCTTGTACTTGAGGCCGCGCTCCTGGGCCTGATGCTCCCTAAGCCCCACCGAGGCTATCTCAGGGTGTGTGAAAATCCCCGCCGGTATAACAGTGTAGTCCATCTTCTCTTTATGTCCCATGATGTTGCCCACCGCGCAAGTGCCCTGTTTAGACGCCACATGTGCCAGCAGCATCCCGCCGGTTACGTCTCCGATTGCATAGACATCCTTGTTTGATGTCTCCATAAGCTCGTTCACTTTAACCGCCCCGCGCTTGTCCAACTCCACGCCGACATGCTCAAGGCCTACTCCAGAAGTATTAAACGCCCTGCTGCCTATCGTTACGAGGAGTTTTGACACAGATAGTTCCTTGCCGTCGGACAGATATGCCTTAACGCCCGATGCGCCGGTTGTTACTCTTTCCACCTTTACGCCAGCGTGCAGTTTTATTTTCTTCTTCTTCAATTCCCTTTCCAGCACCTGTGAAATCTCGGCGTCTTCCATGCTCAACGCCCTTGGCATAAATTCGACCATGCTAACGTCTGTGCCGAATTCACGATATATGCAGGCAAACTCACATCCCATCACGCCAGCGCCGATTATCAGCATTGAGTCCGGGATTTCCTGCATCTGAAGGGCCTCCGTGCTTGAGATTATCTGCTTTCCATCGAAGGGAAACGATGGTATGGAGGCCTGGCTTACCCCTGTGGCGATTATAAATTTATCTGCCGTTAAGGTCTCCTCATCGCCCTTTTTCGAGACCACTCTTATTTGCTTTTCGGATATAAAACTCCCCCTGCCGTCTTTGAGCGTTACACCCCAGCTCTTAAACAATCCCCTTATGCCCTTGACCTGGGCTAAGATGACGGCATTCTTACGCTCCATGATCTTCCTGATGTTTAGTTTTATCTCCCCCGTGATGTCGATTCCGTATGAGGCGAGGTCTTTCGCCTTAGAATACGCCTCGGCCGAAGCCACAAGGGTCTTGGTTGGTATACAGCCCTCGTTAAGACACGTGCCTCCGACCTCCTTTTCCTCGACTATTGTAACCTCACCGCCCATCTGCGCCGCTCTGAGGGCGGCGACATAACCGCCAGGGCCGGAGCCAAGTATTATAATTTTCATCCAGCTTCCTCTTCAATGAACTTGTCGTAGTCGGTGGCGTCTATTAAGTCGTCAAGCTCAGATTCGTCCGATATTTCGATTACCGCTATCCAGCCCTTGCCGTATGGGTCTTCGTTGATTATCTCCGGCGAGTCCTCCAAATCCTCGTTTACGCTTATTATCGTGCCGCTTAACGGGGCTATCACTGAGGATGTTGCCTTAGTAGACTCTATCTCAGACATCTCCGTGTTGGCCTCCACCTCAGCGTCAACCTCGGGGATGTCTATATAAACTATATCTCCAAGGGCGTCCTGCGCGTAATCCGTTATACCTATGGTTGCCTTTTTTCCGGATATGCTTACCCATGTGTGTTCTTTATGATAGCGAAGCTCTTCTGGATTCATTTTTACCTCCGGGCTTTTTTATTACCTGTCAAACACAGGCTATCAGTCCTCTCCGTTTATTATCATAGTTTTTTTACCTTTGTCAAGCAAAAAAACAGGTGCGCCTCTTCCTTTTACCTCTCCTGCAGCTTTGACACATCGGCCAATTTATTGGACATACGGCGAATTTCGCTTAAAAGCGCCAACTTATTCAACCTCTGCCGCTCGTCCTTGTCCATAACCAGTACCTTATCAAAAAAATTATTTATTGGTGCTATCAGGGTGCTTATTTTTTCATACGCGCTCTTGTAATCCCCTTTTGAAATAGCATCGGTTATATCATATTTAATATCTGTCAGAAATGTCCACAGTTCTTTTTCCTCGTCCATAATAAACAGCTCCGGGTTTACCTCGCCTTCAAAACCATCGGGGACTATGTTCTGTATCCTCTTGAAGGCAAACAAAAAGTCGTTGCATCCGCCGCTGTTTTTTAAATCACGCAGCATATCAAGGCGATTGTCGAGATATGATAACGGTATCTCCATAAAGCCGATGAGTGCCGCCTGCACTTCATCGTTGGCATAGCCTCTTAAAAACATGGCCTCAAGCCTCGCCCGAAAAAATACCTCTATCGGTGCAATAAGACCTGGGTCTTTTCCTAAGATACTTATCGTCTCATCAAATAACTCTTTTAACGTAACATTTCTTCCAATTAACATCGTGATCAACCCTATGGCCTGACGGCGAAGGGCAAAAGGGTCTTCTGATCCGGTAGGAATAAGCCCGACGCTGAAAAATGACACGATGTTGTCGAGCTTGTCGGCAAGGCTGAGTGCTCTGCCAACGACAGTTTCGGGAAGCTTCCTGCCTGATTGCGTAGGCATGTACTGTTCGTTAAGTGCCTCGGCGATTTCTTTGTTGATACCATTCTCAAGGGCATAATGTTTACCCATTATATCCTGCAATTCAGTAAATTCTCTTACAACTCCAGTGGTAAGCGAGGTCTTTGAAAGTTTGGCCGCCATTTTGAAATAACTGCTTTCCGTAACATTAGAATAGAGTCTTTCGGCAAGGTAGGAGATTATCTTCTCAAGCCTCTCCGTTTTGTCGTAAAGGCTGCCGAGCTTGTCGTGAAATGTGATCCCCTTGAGGCTTTCAATACGGTCGACCAGCTTTACCTGTAAATCCTGTTCATAATAAAATTTCGCATCTTCAAGGCGTGCCTTTATGACACGCTCTGCGCCCGCGCAGACGGTTGCCTCGTTTTCCTTGAGCGTGTTACTTACCACTATGAACTGATTGATTAGATCGCCGTCTCGTTTGAGGGCAAAATATTTTTGATGGCCGCGCATTACGCTGATTAACAGCTCTGGCGGCAGATTTAAAAATTCCGCTGGAAAACTGGCCGCAATACATACCGGATATTCGACCAAATATGTTACTGTCTCAAGCAGTGCCTCGTCATCAACGGGGGTGGCGTTTTTCTCTTTGGCTATTGCTGCCACCTGTTTTTTGATCAACTCTTTTCTTTCGTTTTGGTCAAGAATGACGAAATTGGATTTCAGTATTGATATATAATGGTTTACGTACTTCAATTTTAGGGCGCCTTCTGATAGGAAGCGATGTCCATATGTGATATTAGCGCTTTCAACTCCGCCATAGTTCAGATTAACCGGCTCATTGCCGCATAGGGCGGTTATCCAGCATATCGGACGGGCGAATTTAATATCCAGCGACGCCCATCTCATCATTTTTGGAAAGCGAATCGCCGCGATGATCTTCTCAAACACTCCGCCGATTATATCCTTAACAAGCAGGCCGGGCTGCTCAATTCGGGCAACAATATACTGCCCCTTGCCCTTTGTCTGCCTGGATAGCTGGCCGGCATCAATTGAGTGAGTGGCTGCAAAGCCAATAGCCGCCCGCGTGGGGTTTCCCTCCGCGTCATAGGCGGCCGAAACGGGCGGCCCGAAGACCTCTCTTACCTTGCTCTCCTGAAATTCCCTGACGCCGTCGGCTATGATAGCAATTCTTCTGGGGGTGGCATATACCTTAACCTCCGAAAATACAACCGCGGCCTCTTTTAATAGCCCTGAGGCAAGCTCTTCTATTCGGGCAATGCCGTCAGAGAGGAATCCTGCCGGTATCTCCTCTGTTCCAATCTCAAGGAGGAGCTGAATAGGGGTCTGCGATATATCAGTTGAGTTATCGTTCATGGTGTCTTGGTGCTGTCTGAAGGCGAATTCGCCTCATTATTTATTATATACGCCTCGGCGCATTGGCGGGCAAGCCCGCGCACACGAGTAATATATTCCGTCCGTTCATTCACCGAAATCGCCCCTCTTGCGTCCAATAGATTAAACATATGCGAGCATTTTAAGCAATATTCATAGGCCGGCAGCGTCAGCCCGGATTTCACAAGGGCGTTTGACTGGCCGTGAAAATCGTCAAAATGGCGTCTGAGCATTGCCACATCCGCCAGTTCAAAGTTAAACTTTGAGCACTCCACCTCGTCCTGCCGGTGGATAGCGCCATAGAGGAAATCCTCGTTCCAGCGCAGGTTATAGACATTGTCCACGCCTTGCAGATACATCGCTATACGCTCAAGCCCGTAGGTTAATTCAAGCGATATGGGTTTTAAATCTATCCCTCCGACCTGCTGAAAATATGTAAACTGTGTAACTTCCATGCCGTCAAGCCAGACCTCCCAGCCAAGCCCCCACGCGCCAAGGGTTGGGGAGTCCCAGTCGTCCTCGACAAAGCGTATGTCGTGCTTTTTAGGGTCGATGCCGATGGCCCTGAGGCTTTCGATATAGACCTCCTGCGAGTTCAGCGGAGAGGGTTTTAGAATTACCTGATACTGGTAGTAGTGCTGAAGACGGTTGGGGTTTTCGCCGTAACGGCCGTCGGTGGGCCTGCGTGATGGCTGAACATAGGCGGTCTTCCAGTGGGTTGCACCAAGCACTCTAAAGAATGTCGCCGGATGAAACGTCCCTGCTCCCACCTCCACATCATAGGGCTGAAGGAGCACACAGCCCTTTGCCGCCCAAAACTCCTGAAGCTTCATTATCAAATTCTGAAAATACACTTATCCGCCGTCCATATAGATTTTTGTCTTAACAACCAAGCATTGGAATCTTAAAGAATGCGCAGCGGTTTTGTCAAATGATAAAAATACAGAAACCCCGCCCATTGATAACACATTTAGCGTTATGACAGTCTTTGCGTGTTCCGTAAGCCGGAGTGCCGAAGCCGCCAACAGGCGGCAGCCCAAATTCAACAGATAAAACATGTGCGTGATTATGGGGTGAAGGGGGGTTACCCCCCTTCGTCGTTAATCCTTGTCTTTAAATCCTTAAAAAATATTTAGAAATCTTCTTACTTCTATGAACACATTTTGGTATCAAATCTGTTTTTGATGGATTGTGGAACGTCTGTTGAATTCAAATCAACATGATACCCATGATATGACTTTTCGCATTCATTATGTTTCTCATCCATGAAAACAATATATTTATCGTGCGTCTTATCATAATTAAAGAGCTTATTCCCTGAACCTCCGATAGCGGTATTGAGCAAGTCCTGAGCGTTTTCTTTTGAACATTCCAGTACAGCTTGACGTGGCTGATTACCACGGCCATTTTCACCATGTTTAGGATTAAGATTAAATATTCGTTTTTGTATAATAGTATTAACAAGCCATTTTGCAAGTGAGCCTGAGTTTTTGGTTTGCAGGTTAAAAACCTTAACAGTGGCACCTCCTTCAATGGTAACTGGAATTTCATCAGTGTCGATACTACAAGCATAGTGATTTAGTAAAGCGTAGTTGATTTCACGAATGTTCACTATGCGTTGGCTCATTTCACAAAACGTGTGGTTTTTAATGGTACTTTTATTAAATAATTTATATTCTTTATCAGGAGATTGTTTAGAATCATCTCGCCAATTTTCCAAATTATTATATACTATCTTTCTAAGAAAACTAAGTTGGTTAATAGAATATTTTTTCTCATCACCTTTATAACATTCTAAAAAGTTACGAGCATTATTTTCATCGTAGTATCCGATAAGACATTCTCTTTTTATTTCATCTCTTAATTTATCTTTTACTTCATCATTTATTTTTTCTTTTATTTGTTTTATCGCAGAATTAATAATTTCAAAATAATGTCCAAGCGGTTCGTCATCTTGAAAAGGCTCATTATTTAACGTCCAGTTATAAGAAGGCTTAGTTTCAGCAAGTAATAAAAAAATATTCGTTACCGCCATTATTAGAAACCCATTAATGTAATCATATCTTTATCCATTTGGTCAAAAAAATTATCCGGCGGGTTCGGGATTTTACCTCCTTTCAATACCGGAACATGTGTTACTTGCGTAGCGTGAGTACTGATTTTTCTATCGAAGTAATATACCCTTGAATCGTCGGGGTCAATGATTTCTTTTTTTGTCGCCACTAACAAGCCGTTAATGATATGGTCGCTATGGGTTTCGATGATGAACTGAACTCCGGCCTTGGCGGATTTACAAATCAACTCCATAAGCTTGGCTTGTCCGGCGGGATGAATATGCGACTCCGGGTTTTCAATTAGCACAAGGCCATCTTTGGGTGTATGAAGCGCAGCCACAATAATCGGAAGCACATAAGAAACACCAAAACCAACGTTCATGGCCTTAAACTTATTGGTTTCGGGTTCTCCCTCTCCACGGCTAAAGCTATAATCCATTTTATAGCTGTCTCCCGCAACCTCTTCGATATGAATATTTTTTATATCAGGACTTATTTCCTTAAGCCATTCGATCACCTGATATTTAAGTTCAGGTACGTCACTATTGTCTTTCATCATGGAGTTGTCGGTAACTGGAGAATCTTTGAAATAATGAAGATAATGGGCGATTAGCTCGCAACGCCCTTCTGTTATTGACATCTGATTAAAATTCTCAACTAATCGAGTATTTTTTGGATATATCGGAAGAGGCCCAATGCGAAAAGCACTAACATACTGAAAGTTATTATTACATATGCTTGACTCAGGTATCGGAGATAAATTTGAACAACTGTACATGTTACATCCGAGAAATGTGTCGAAATCTCTGCCGTGATTTACTCTGAATGCTATATTATACTCGCCCCAATTCCGGCCTATATTATTTTGCCATATTTTAAATTCTATTTCGTCAGATTCAGCCGCCATGAAGATAGCATCTTTTGCTGTACCAATAGAACATAAGTCACCATTCAATTCAAGCCCTCTTAATAATTGATTCTTAAAATATGACTGCCTTAATAACAAAATTGGTTGCATTGCCGACGATTTTCCCATTCCATTTTTGCCTGTCAGGATATTTACATTAGACAACTCTAAATTCGTATCCTCGTGGGATTTAAAATTCTTTATATGAAGTGAGGTTATCATGTTACAAGCAGCTCGTTAAGCATGTTTTTAATGAGTTCGAATCTGGTTTGAACGCTTGATTTCCTGCCCGTAGCCGTAGTTGTCGATTGATAAAAAACATCGTCATTGAACAGATCAATAAGTCTCATTTGTAAATCCCCCTTTTTGTTAAGCAGCAGCATTTGCTGCTCATCGGTAAGCAACGCGAAGTTTACGCTGATTGTGTCGAATACTGATTTGGAGATTGGCGCACGTTTATCGTATATATTTTGTCTTTTTCTAAAGGCGTCGCTGCCGAAGATTTTATATGAGAGCACCATCGATTTTCTAAACGCCTCTTTGATTTTAACACGCTCATCTTCGGTTGTCTTTGCCAATGCCTCCAGCCCATCATTAAGAAAATTATCCAACTCACCTTTATAGTTAGCGTCGTAACCCAAGATATAAAATGCAATAAATCGGTTGGCAAATTCCCTGTCTTCCATGCGCCCTGGATTAATCTGATAATCTGTGGCCTGCTTAAACTCTTCTACCTCGGCTAATTCTTCTATAAATCCTGATGGAATCCCATGATTTAACGTGTGTCTAATTTCCTGTGCGTTTAGTTCGGTGTTAACCCGTTTAAAAATAAGAAATTTAACATAGGAAGGAGACGGCCTTTCTATTAGATTAAAATATATTTTTGTGCCGCTTATCCTTCGTTTGTCAGCGTTTGATAATTCCTCATAACTTTTGCCATTATATTTCATTAAAAACTCAAGTCCGGAAAGCTCTAATTCATTATTAATAATAAAGTCGTTTAATGTCCATAACATCTGCAAGCCATCAACTACCACCCACTTATTTGATATTCTATCTGCACTAAAATAAAAAAAGGGTAGGGGCAGTCCCAGTAAAAGAGACTCGATAAGCTGACTTTTTTGTTTTAGGCTCCATAAATCCACTGACTTTTTTAATTCAGGCGTCAAATCTATCTCACCATTTTGTAACTTTTCAATAAGATAGCCAAGATTTGTGTTTTGATGGTCAAGCCTTATCTTGTCGGGATCGAATGGTATTTCAGGATAACCGGTATCTTCCGGCTCTATGTCCCCGACATTCTCAGTTAATTCAACAGTATGAGTTGTTCCTTCAAGCATTTTATAATATAGCAAAATAAGACCTTTTCGGTCAATTGGCCTGAATCAGCCGTTATCGCTTAAACAATACCATGACAGGGCCGCTTTCCCATTCCTTTACGTAATCAAAATTATTTAATATGAACCCTGCGCGTTCCTCCGGCCTTAGTGATATGACGGCGCATGGAACGAAGTTATTAAATGGGTATTGTGTGGAATAACGGGCGGATTCGTTTTTTACGTTGATATGCTCTATACGCATATTAGCCGCCGGTCTGTTCAGGAGAATCCAAAGGGGATATTCCCATGTGTCGTCGTTGGGAAGTGACAGCCCTATGCTAGTACAGCCCTTTGATTGGATTATCGCGGCTGCGCCGGTGTAGGGTTCTTTGATTTCGGGGCGGTTTATAAAATATTGAGAAATCCGGCCGGTAACGAATATGTTGTTCTTAGCAATCAGAGGGCGGCGTTCGTTGAGAAAGACCCACGGCAGTGACGATAACAGGACGAGGGCAATGGCCGCGTTTATAAGAAGCCGTCGATTGGCCGCGTAGTTCAGAATGGCGGCAATAAACGGTGTCCATAGCACAAATAACGCAAGGTGATAGCGGCTGTTCCACGGCTGCCATTTTATATATAGACACATTAGTATGAATCCGGCTACCAGGGAGAGTGCGTAAATTGCCATATCCGGCGCGCCCTTATATCGCTTCCTGATAAAAAACACCGGCGCGCATATTATAATCAGCCAAAAATGGATAAAATTCCCCGCGCTGTCTTCATTAAACGTAAACTGAATATCAAACGGGAGCCGGTGGGATGTGGCGCGATTGTCCCTGATGTCAACGCGCATGAGTTCATGTACACGATGTATAGCGCCTGCGATGGCCTTGTTAAAACTGTCTGATGGCGTGCCCATGTGCAGGGCAGTGTTTTTTATCGCATTGGAAATCATAAGCGATGGCGAAACAAAACCCCTTATTGTGGTCTTGTCCCGATAGACTTCAGGCGCTATGGGATTATTATATAACGATAAATTTCGGGCATAGTGCCCGATATTAAGCATCATCGCAATTGACAGAACTATAAGAATTGGCGGCAACGCCCGCGCGCGGGATTTTTTTATTAACACAAACCCGCACCACAAGAGAACTGGAAAGGCATATAGATATGAGGTTGATTTCACTAAAACGGCAATCCCAAGCGATATGCCCGCGGCAAGGGCGGTTGTCTTTTTTGGTGCGTCCATTAATAGGAGCGCGTAGTAAACAAAACTCACAAGCCAAAACGCCGCCGCGTAGTCGTTTTGTGTGGATGTGGACTGCAAAATCCCCATGGGAATAGAGGCTGCAAGGGCCGCGGCTATGAACTGCCCCCTTCTGTCCGCCCCAAGCCTTCCTGCTATCAAAGACACGCCTATCACACTTCCCACCATACTCAACCACTGCACAAAATTGGCAGGACGGTCGCCCCCGCCAAGTATTATAAAATGAGCTAGCGCAAACTCTGCCCCCGGATTGATATACAACTGAAACGTTACATTTGTTGGATAATGAGAAACACTGCGATTTGCAATCCAGTGCATTACCCGCGGCAGGTGATATGTCATGGAATCCCAATTATTAGGCGCGCTGAGCAGGGCAATCATAGCGGTTGCCGTAAAAATAAAGGCGATATACGACAAGAGGGCAACATCAAAGCGGCTTAGTTTTACCACCGTTTTAATTGCTATTGGCTCAGACCTGAGTATGAGTAAGGAAACATATATGAGGCACGCCCCAGCCGCGGCAATTACCCAAAACGTGATGAGTGGCCCAAAAGATAATGCCCTGAAAAGGCTCAGTACCTCTGTTGACATGATTAAAAGAAATCCCCACACAACAGAGGCCGCCATAAAAGAGCTGCGGGCGCAAAGATAGCTGTAAGAAAATCCCTTATAGAAGATCAAAAAAGTAAAGAAAAAACATAGAAACGCGACACCTAAATACATCACCTGAGACCACCCCAATTAGATTTTGCTAATTGCATATACCGGCATATTAAACAGCTCCCCTACTTTGACGGCCATTAACCCGGCGTCCAGCCAGAGTTTGTTGAATGATGAGCTGTTATGAATCCACAGGTGCGAAAGAGGATTAAACATGTGCCTGAACTGGATAGATGCCTCAAGCGTATCCAAAACGGGACAATGTACCAGCACCTTGCCAGCAGAGGACAGTCTTGACTTGATGTTTCTGACGAAGTCGATTTGCCCCGGGGCATGTTCAAGTACGTCTATGACGACGATTAAATCGTAAACGGGGTCGTTTGAAGCAGGGAATGACCCGTGGTGAACCGGCACTCCGGTTTTTTTTGTCACAAGGGCGGCGAGATTTTCGTCCATCTCAACACCGGTGCAGTCATAGCCGGCCTGTTTCAGCTCAAACAGCAGACGGCCGTTGCCGCAGCCAATCTCAAGTACCTTACACGGTGGCGGATATAACCCCCTGAGCCAATTCATATAATGGGGGATTCTATCGAGCATGTCCCCTTCAAAGCGCTCATCAACGGTAGGACACTTGTGCACTTGTTGATATTCGTACCAGTATGTGGATGAGTAAAACCTGCCGAGGCTCTCAATGGTTGGCCTGAATCGCACCGACTTACACCCGCAGGCTTCGCACTGGAGATAAAGCTCAAACTCCGGCGTCCAATATTCAAGCAGGCCGCCGCACCAGCAATTTGTAGCAAGCTCAAAATCCATCATCACGATAAAGGGTCTAAGCGCGGCAGGGGTGTTTTCAATTAGAATATCTTTATTTGGCGCTTCTTGCATATCTGAGGAGGTCTATGCCTTGATTATCTTACCTTTATATTTATGAGAATCCTTTATCAGATTTCTCGTATCGACAACCATTCTGGAATTCGACGCGATGAACTCAGGGTCATAGGCCGAGTGGTCGGTGGAGATTAAGACACAGTCGTAATGGCTCAGGTTCTCTGCGGTGAGTGAAACGGATGCCTTCTTAAAACTGTACTTTCTTGTCTTTGGCATTTCGGGGATATATGGGTCGTTATAATCCACAACGGCACCTTTTTTCTGCAGAATATCGAAGAGTTTAAGCGACGGTGATTCCCTTGTGTCGTCGAGGTCTTTTTTGTATGACAGGCCGAGGATGAGAATCGCGGCGCCGTTGATGCTTTTGCCTCTTTCGCTGAGGGCGTCTATGGTTTTTTGAATGACGTAATGGGGCATGGAGGTATTTATTTCACCGGCAAGGTTGATAAACTTGGTAGATACTTCGTATTCCCGTGCCTTCCATTCAAGGTAAAACGGGTCGATGGGGATGCAGTGCCCGCCGAGACCGGGGCCGGGATAAAACGGCTGATATCCAAACGGTTTAGTCTTGGCCGCCTCGATTACTTCCCATACGTCAATTCCCATCTTATCAAAGAGCACCTTAAGCTCATTTACGAGGGCTATGTTTACTGAACGGTATATGTTCTCAAGGAGTTTTGTGGCCTCAGCCACCCTGGTAGAAGATACGGGTATGGTTCTGACGACTATGGAATCGTAGAGAGCCTGAGCTGCGGCAAGACACGCAGGCGTGTAGCCGCCCACGACTTTAGGGATTGTCGAGGTAGAATAGTCCTTATTGTTCGGGTCTTCACGCTCAGGGGAGAAGGCAAGATAAAAATCCTCGCCGGCCTTTAATCCGGCGGCCTCAAGTATTGGCCTCATATCCTCGTCGGTAGTGCCCGGATATGTGGTTGATTCGAGGACTACTAGTTTTCCTCTGGCCAGGTATTTGGCAATTGTCCTTGCGGTGTTTAGTACATATGACAAATCAGGTTCGTGGTGGCGGCCAAGCGGTGTAGGCACGCATATGACGATACAATCCACACCGGAGAGCCTGGAGAAATCAGTCGTCGGAGTAAACAACGGCAGACATGCCTTAATCCTGGCCTCGTCGATATGTTTAATATAGCTCTTGCCCTTGCACAGGGCGTTGACCCTGATCTCATCTATATCAAACCCGATACAATGAAACCCGGCCCTGCAAAACTCAACGACAAGGGGAATCCCGACATAGCCAAGCCCGATAACGCCGACAACGGCAGTCTTATTTTGAATCTTCCCGATTATTTCAGCCAGTTCAACAGGACGAGCCACTAATCCCCCTTCAGCAAGCATTTTTTCATACAGTGCTGATTATACCATCTTACAAATACTAATGCAAGTCACCCCTCTTTTCCCAAGCTCCGATATAGGAATTTGCACCTATCGATAAAAAGGGTTTTTGAGGGCATTTTTGTCATTTATAATGCCGTCAATCCTTTGTTATGAATCATAAATAACAAAATACTTATCCTAACCGACTAATATTACATAATTTCTCCTTTTTTAAACATACATCTCCCGATTTA
>JADFXO010000319.1 GCA_015233485.1 Nitrospirota bacterium | reverse complement strand
CTCCACAAGCTCGTGCATATTTTGCATAAACTCGATCCCAATAACGAAAAATGGAAAGAACGGCAGCTTGAAAAAGCCCGGTCGATTGATGACGTTACAATCAGGGAACATAGCATCGAAGACATCGAGACCGCTTTTGCCGGTAACGAACTCGACTACGGACGCAAGCTCTATCTGATTGAAAACTGTATCTACGGTGTGGACATCCAGTCCATCGCAACCCAGATCAGCAAGCTCCGTTTCTTTATCTCTCTTATTGTTGACCAGAATGTCGATAAAGCCAAGGACAATTTCGGCGTCCGCCCTCTGCCCAACCTGGAAACCAAGTTTGTCGCCGCTAATGCGATTATCGACATAAAAAGACCAAAAGCTCAGGGTGTCCTTTTTGATAATAAAGAAGTCGCCGCCCTAGAAAAAGAAATGACGGAAGTGCGCCACCGACTCTTCAGTGCAAAAACGCCTGCAACCAAGCGGAAACTGCGGGATGACGATAAAACACTTCGTGAAGAAATGGGTGCGTTGCTTATCAATGATGGTTGTGGAAACGAAACCGCCCATCAGCTTGCCGGGTGGGACCCGTATGACCAGAACGTAAGCAGTCCTTTTTTTAATGCGGAGTGGATGTTTGGAGTAAGGGACGGGTTTGATGTCGTGATTGGCAATCCGCCGTATGTGCAAATTCAAAAATTTGCACACACGCAAGAACAGAAAGACCTTGAAAATTCAAACTATCAAACTTTCGTCAAAACCGGCGATATTTACTGCCTCTTTTATGAACGTGGCCTCAAACTGACGAAACCCAAAACAGGGTTGCTTTGTTACATTACAAGCAATAAATGGATGAGGTCGGGCTATGGCGATAAAATACGTGGATATTTTGCGAGTAAAAGTCCGATCCAGCTTCTTGATTTCGGTGGGTTCAAGGTGTTTGAGAACGCGACAGTGGATACAAATATTCTACTTATTGTGAACCACACCGACAATAAAAAGCTTCAAGCTTGCCATTTCGAAAACGACTACAAAAAAGGTGATGAACTCTCTGAATATTTCGTAAAGAATAAAGTGGATTTAAAAAATTTCTCAAGCAACTCGTGGTTTATTGGAAATAGTGCCGAGATTGCACTGAAAGCGAAAATTGAAGCCGTCGGAAAACCGTTGAAAAAGTGGGATGTGAAAATAAACTTTGGAATTAAAACTGGTCTCAATGAAGCCTTCATTATTGATCGAGAGACTCGCGACCGCCTCGTGTCGGAAGATCCGAAAAGTACAGAGATTATTAAGCCGATTTTACGAGGACGGGATATTCAGCGATATGGGTATGAATGGGCGGGATCGTATTTGTTGCAAACTGGGTATGATTTGAATATTCCAAAGTTGTACCCTGCTATTTTCGAGCACTTGAAACAATTTGAACTAAGAGCTAAAAAAAGAGACGACCAAGGGAAAAATTGGTGGAACCTTAGATCATGTGTATACTACAAAGATTTTGAAAAAGAGAAGGTGGTATGGATAGAGCTTGTTGACGATGGACGGTTTGCGTATGTCGAGCCTGGTATCTATACCGAAGCAACAACTTTTCTGATGACTTTTGAGCACCCAAAATATTTAGTGGGATTAATGAATTCAAAAATAGTTAATTGGTATTTTGATGGTATTTGTGGTGAGTCTGGCGTTGGCACAAATCGCTGGAAGAAATTTTATGTTGAAGCAATCCCACTTCCGATTATCACCACCACCACCCAGCAACTCGCCACCAGCATCGAATCCCTTGTAGACCGAATTCTCACTACAAAAAAAGACAACCCCAAAGCCGACACCGCTGCCCTCGAAAAGCAGATCGACGAAATGGTTTATGCCCTCTATGGCCTCACGCCGGAAGAGATTGCGATTGTGGAGAGGAACAATGTCAACAAATAATATCTTTGGCGTTATATGTACTTATAAATAGGGCAATCGTTCATAGTAATTGACATTATTATGTGGGATGATATAAGATTAAATTATGTATATAATAACCTTATACGGTCTAAGCGCATGAGTACTCTTGAACCCTTACCGCCAAACTTCAATGACCTTAAATGTCTTATTAGTTGATTGTTACAATTTGGTTAACTGAGTCGCATCTTGACCTTTTTAATGCTTTTGACTTGGTTGAAATAAATGACAGGATGTTCTTGTAATAAAGAACGCTGTAAAGATAGTGCTGGTAACTGCCCTGCGATCGGTACGGACGGCTTACCAATTCAGTGTGTCGGGCCGTGGGTGGAAGATAAGTATTACTTTCTTGAGAGATATTTGTTAGCCTCAAAAGAGGCGAGAAAGAAGTTTGCAGAGAAGGGCAATGCAGTCTTTATCGATCTCTTTTCTGGTCCGGGAAGGTGCGTTATAGAGAATGAAGACCGAGAAATTGACGGCGGAGGGCTTCGGGCATTCAAGTGCGTCGAGGTGCCTTTTAATTAGTATTGCTACTTTGATATCAACCGAGCTAGCATTGATGCGCTGGGGAAAAGGTTGAACTCAGCTATATGTCATGTGGAATGCGGAGACTCAAACGAGCTAGTGAAAATGTTGGTGCCGAAACTGTTACGAAAATCATACAGATACCATTTCGCCTTTGTTGATCCCTTTGGACCTGACGGGCTGAAGTTCAATACCCTGAGGGAGCTTGCAAAACTGGACAGGATGGATATGCTTATTCATTTCCCTATTGGCGCTATAAAGAGGAATCTGAAAACATGGGAAAAGAGTGGTGGCACTATACTTGATGAATTTCTTGGTACGGATAGCTGGAGGCCGAAAATAAAGGGCTTGAACAGTGATAAGATTTTCAAGCCTCTTGTAGATATTTTCACGTACCAGCTTCAGTCAATCGGATATCCTGAAGAAGGCCTGAAATTAGCCTCATCCAAGGCTGGGTTGTATGCCGGTATCTCAACCGTACCTAGCCGGAATACGAAGAATGTGAATCTGTACGTCTTGATCTTGGCCTCAAAGCATCAGTTGGGTCAGAAGATCTGGAACAGTGTCATAACCATTAGTCCCAAAGGAGAGAAGAGTCTTTTTTGATATGCGGACGATCAAGAGAAAGACATTACTTTACAAGAGCGGGGTTGCGTACGGCGACTTCTGTATCAATCATGTGGAAGGCTGCTCTCATGGCTGCCTTTATCCGTGCTCTGCAATGATGATGAAGAAGCAGAGCGGGGCGATCTCAAGTTATGTAGACTGGTGTAAACCCAAAATAGTTGAAAATGCAATTGAACTACTCGAAAAGGAAATTCCACGGTATAAGAGCAAGATTAAGTTCGTTCATCTCTGGTTTTCGACTGATCCTTTCATGTATAACTATAAAGGGGACAGATTTATTTATACTATTGTCCCTTCTTTGATATGGCATTTAATACGATGCGTCTTGCAAAAACTCATAACAGTTTTAGCCTGACTGTTATAAAACTCGACAAAGTGAGGGAAGGCACGGACTTTGGAATTGTAATTAAGTCTACCAAACACGATTTCATCTACAAAAGAAACCGCATCAAGAATCGTCGATAAATCCTGCGTGATGATATTAGGGGTTGGATAAGGCTCAATGCTGACCCACGTTTTGAAGTTCTTTTCATGTAGAAGTCTCAACGATTCTATACGTTCTTTAACCCTTGCCGTGAAAGGCTCATAATCATTCCTGAAGGATTCATTCAAAGATACAAGGGTAATCCCATACCGGTTATCGGAGCTGAAATCATAGTCGATAGAATCGGAAGGATATAGCCCCTTTGTCAGCGTGGTACAAGGGATGCTTTCTTTGTTGAGCTTTTTGATTATTTTCAAGCTTAAATTTGTTACCTCATCATGCCCGAACATGAAAGGGTCCGTCGAAAAACAGAGGTGGACGGACTTTATCTTGTGCCTGTGCCTTGGAATTTCTCTATCGAGCAATTCTAGTGCATTGCCCACAAGTTTTGGCTTGCGCCATTCCTCATAGGTCTTTACCGCCCCTGTTCTTCTTTTCATCATCATTGCATAGCAAGGGTATAAACATCCGTGTGCGCACCCTTCCACATGATTCAGACAATAATCACCATATTCAACACCTGTACGATAAAGAAGGCTTTTTCTCTGTATCTTGTCTATTTCAGAGTCTTTATAAGCCATGACTCACCCATTTTCAACCCTTCTCAGTATACATCATCATGTGTTCCTATATCTATGAGCTCGACGATATCGCCCACAATCTTAAACCGCAACCTGATTTCATAAGAAACATCACATGACCAGAATTCCTTCAGGTCACCCGTTAATCGATGTGTTTTTAACGCAGGTTCAAATGGATTACAAGTTAATTTCTCAACTATTATTTTTAAATTCTCTTTCAAATGGGGTGTTTTCTTAAATATTTTTTTCGCCTGCCGCAAGAAAGAAGGCGTCGTTCTAATCAGCATCTTCTATAGCTTGCATAAGCGCATCCGTACTATTGAAACTTATTCGGGGTTCATTGTCGGACTCCATTATTCTGGATTTTGTTTCCTGGTAATTAAGAAAATTAATAAAGTCCATAACTTCAACTTTTCTGGATTCGGAAAGTGTGTCAAACATATCTAACATCGTATTAGTATCTATCGGCATATAAACCCTCCTTGTGATACTTATAGGTCAGTAGCAACAGTCATTCATTCATTTATTATTATCTCAACTTTCGCACATAGAAACGGCCAATTTGCCCTTGAAATACGGGGGTAGAGCAGAGATAAAATTACTTAAAAACATATATATGGCATCATCAGGTGTAATATTGTTTTTTCTTAAATGTTCTAC
>JADFXO010000318.1 GCA_015233485.1 Nitrospirota bacterium | reverse complement strand
CAGGAAGGACGCCTCCGGCTAAACCCATTATCAGGGAAAATGCAAACCCCGACAGGATTACTTCAAAGTTTATAGAAAACGTAAAGGCCAGCTCGGAAAATGTCTGCCAATTCATAGTGGATACGGTAAAAAACTGCAAAAAAGACGCAAAAAATAATCCTGCAATTCCTCCAACACCCCCTAAAAACAGTGACTCAGAAATAAATGCCGTCAGTATGCTAAGGCGTCCGAATCCCAGCGCCCTGAGCGTTCCGATTTCGGCTGTCCTCGTTGCAGTTGCCGTGTACATGGTTATCATAGCCCCGATTATCGCCCCAAGGGAAAAAATCAGGGTCAGGGATATCCCCAGTATCGTAAGAAACTTTGACATCATCTCAGACTGTTCCTCGTAGTAGAGGTTTTCACGCCTGACGTCAACTTTAAGGCGCGGGTCGCGGAGGATTCTCTCCTTTGCGGCATCAAACATATTGCCGCCATTTAGTTTAAAAATTACTGAGGAATACACGTTTCTCTTAAAAAACTGTGAAAGCACATTTACATCACCCCATATTTCTGAGCTGAACCCTCTGTTTTCGGCATCAAATATGCCCACCACCACCCAGTCCTGCATGGCAAAACGAAGACTCTGTCCAATGCCTGTTCCCTTAAATCCCTTTGCGATGCTTTTTCCTATAACAATCTCTGTTGAACCGGCACGGGGAAGCCTGCCCTCAGTGAGTTTAACTACCGGCCTTAGTTTGTAAGACTTATCCGTTACGCCGCGAATTGTCACATTAGCCGGTTTACCGGTTATTTTCTTAGGAAGGCTTACAAGTATTACCATTTCCCGTGCCGAGAGTTTTCGCCCGTCAACGTCTGTTTTTGCATTAGAGTGGCTTTCAATAATGTCTGCATCCTCGTGGGTTATCAGGCTTTGCACCTCCACCCCCGCCGATTTCCTCAACACTACGGCGTTATCTGATGAGCCGGTTGTAACAAGTGTCTTGACAAGTCCATTTGAAAGCATCAGCACCGCTGCAAACACAAACACCACAAGCCCCATACCTAAGGCAGTCAGGGAGGTGGTCAGCCGCCGTCTGAGAAGGTTCCTAAGAGAATACTGCAACAAAAGCCCTATCATGCAATAGCCCTTAGCCCATCTGCTATGCGTATCTTAAGCGTATACCAAAGTGGTATGATACTTGCCAAAAGTCCCACAGCCAGTGAAATAACGGCATCCAACGCTATCGTCTCTAAAGACACATTGAAAACCGGCAAATACGCCGACATATAATCGCCAAATCCTTTGACTGCCGGAAATGTACACGCTATCGCAATCCCCCCGCCTACTATGGTTATAAACACCGACTCTCCGGCTATCATCATAAATATATATAAAGGTTCAAATCCAAGGCTTCGAAACACCGAGTACTCACGTATGCGCTCACGGGCTGTCATTGCCATCGTGTTTGCCACAACAGCCAGTATTATAAATATCACAAGGAATGAGACTAATTGTACCGCGGTCAGGATTGTCTCCGTCATAGAGACAAAACTCATCTGAAACGCCTTTTCTGTCTCGGTAAGGGTCTCAGCCATCGAGTTTTTAAATAGTTTGTCCACTCGCTGAGCTACCTCGGCGGCGAGTTCAGGTTTAGCCACAGCAATAATGTACCACCCTATTGAGTCTGCCCCTTTGGCAGCGTTCATAGTTTTCAACTTTTCGTTAAGGTAATCCCAGTGAAAGATAAACTGTGTCTCATCAATGTTTTTATCCCGTCCCTTATAGATAGCACGTATTGTGAAATCCCAGTTTCCGGGGAAGATCGTACCCCGCAAGGTGACGGTGTCGCCAATCTTCCAGCCAAACCTTTTGGCAAGTTTTTCACCGACAACGGCTCCTTTCCTATCAGTAAGCAGCGCTTTTTTCTGCGACCCGGCAAGCTGAAACTCAGGATAAAGCCCCAGAAACGATTTCATATCCATAGCGAAATTGGCAAAAAAATTCTTTTCGTCAATGTATATGCCGCCAAACCAATTCCCGTATGCCACGCCTGCGACGCCTTCAACCTGCCTGATTTTTTCCTTATACGAGAGCGGTAAAAAGAAATTCAATGAAATTGCATTACGCGCAATGAGGCGGTTTGCGGCGGCTGCGTCAACCCCGGCATACCATGCATCTACCATGCAACGCAACATCCCAAACGCTAAAACCGCTACCGCTACCGCAAGCATTGTCAGCACCGTGCGCAGCTTATGCCTCAGAGAGTTTCTGAGTATCAGTTTTAGAAGGAACAACTATGTTTTCCCTATGTTTTCAGTGCCGCGTGTTGGTTTTCTATACATCCGGTAAGGACGCCCTTGTCAAAGTTTCTGATGATATGAGCCGTTTCTGCCGCCCTCGGGTCGTGAGTTACCATAATTATGGTCTTGCCGTGTTGAGCATTTAGTATTGTCATAAGCTCTAAAATATCTTTTGCGCTGTGGCGGTCAAGGTCTCCCGTAGGCTCATCCGCAACAATTATTGTGGGGTCGGTAACTATGGCGCGTGCTATGGCAACCCGTTGCTGCTGCCCCCCTGACAGTTGAGACGGGTAGTGCCTGGCTCTATCGAGAAGATTAACTACGCGAAGTGCCGCCGTGGCGTGTAGAAGGCGTTCCTTTTTACTAAGGTTTGTAAGAATAAGCGGAAGCTCTACGTTTTCTTGTGCGCTAAGCACGGGGATAAGATTATAAAACTGGAAAATGAAACCCACATGAGTTGCCCGCCAGCGGGACAATTCTCTGTCGTTTAATGACGTAATATCCACGCCGCCCACTCGTATCGTGCCGCTTTCGGCGTGGTCTATTGCCGCGATGAGATTTAAAAGCGTACTCTTGCCCGACCCTGATGGCCCCATTAAAGCCAAAAACTCTCCCTCCTCCACCGACAGGGTCAACCCCTCAAGCACTGGAATCTTCTCGCTTCCACGTACATATGATTTCCAGACGTTTTCTATTTCAACTATAGGATTGATTTTACTTCTCTTTAATTTTGATCTTTTGGCCGTCTCTTAGGTTCGATACGCCAGAGGAGACCACTCTATCATTAACCTTAAGGCCCTCTGTAATTTCTGTCATATCGCCAAATGACCCGCCGGTTTTTATTGCGGTTTCCTTTAGTGTACCGTTGTCTGTAATAACAAACACCGATTGCCTGTTTTTTGAAATTGCACCGGAGTTAACAACAGTACGGGGATGTTTTTCAGAATCAGCTATGGCTCTGGATAGAAATGCAACCTTTGCGCTCATATCGGGAAGGATTTCCGGGTCTTTCTCAATGAAATTCACCTTAACTGTGATAGCCCCCTTTGTTCTGTCTGCCGTGGGAACTATAATATGAACGTTTCCGCGCAGGCGTTTATCAGGTATGGCATCCAGAGTTATCTCACATGGCTGTGCGGCTTTGACCTTTGCTATGTTAGACTCAGAGACATCCACCTCCACCATAAGGGAACCTAAATCCGCTATGCTGACCACTGCCGCCTTAACGTTTGCGGTTGCGCCAAGAGGAGTGATGATATCTCCGACATCGGCGTTTTTTGTAAGAACTACGGCGTCAAAGGGGGCGCGTATTACGGTGTATTCGACGTTTACCACGGCAGAGCGGAGGGCGGCCTCGCTGGCCCTGATTTTAGATTGGGCTGCGTCTTTTTGAGCTACCGCCGTCTGGTATCTCATCAGTGCGGCGTCGTAGTCAGAGCGGGAAATAACGTTCGCGTCTGAGAGTTTTTTATATCGTTTATAATTGATCTCCGCATTTGTGAATTGCGCTTCGGCTGAGTCGAGTTCGTATTTGGAAATCTGAAGATTAGCCACTGCCTGGTCTTTGGCTGCAATCACATCATCGTTTTCAAGCCTTGCAAGGATATCGCCTTTTTTTATCCGGCTTCCTTCCTCGACGTTAATAGAAACCAGCCGTCCCGTGATTTTAGAAGAAACAGCGGCTTTACGCTCTGCAACCACATACCCGCTTGCGTTTAAAATCGTCACAGACTCAGACGGATACATCAGCGACACTACCGACACATCAACCGTTAAAACACTGACCACCCTGACGTAAAACCCAGCCGCTGCGATTACTATCAGTACTATGATAATCAGATAGACCAGCTTTGGGGGTTGCTTTCGATTGACAAAAGATGTTTTATCTATTTTTAGTTCACTAAGCCCTGCGTCCGGCATAAAAGATAATCTCCAGAGGTAAGTATACTATACCCATTTGTATTATTTCACGCACTTTTTTTAACCGGCACGGGTCGGCGTTTTTTCCCATCAGAGGCAGCGGTGAAGCAGGTGGAGCATCTCTTTAATTTATTACAATCGGAATTGAGATAGGGAAATCGGCGACGGCATAAGGTTTAGCAGACGCAGGGGTTTGCTCCCGATTTATTTCTTTAGCCAGCGCCGGCACTCTTTTCGATAAATAATACTCAAGCAAAATAACAGTAACCCTGCTGCTTGTTTCAATGTCGGCCTTGCCCTCTATTCCCTCAACAACTGCCTTGGTAAAAGCTCCGTTACCCCATGTGGTGCTTTCCCATGACACCTGACCGCCCATTGACGCCGCAAAAACTATCGCACCGCTTTCAGCGCTTGCCAATTCATTCACAAATCTCGCAGGGTCGTTTCTTGCTCCTTTTGAACCATAAATACCTCCTGAATGACACGTGTCCAGAAAGAAAATCGTCTTACCCGCTAAATCCTTAACAGTGTTAGTTATATTGTCAGATGGCACGGCTGTCTCTTCTAACTTATCAACATTCGTATCTACCGACATATAATAATACTTACCGCGTTCTTTGTCTCCATG
>JADFXO010000317.1 GCA_015233485.1 Nitrospirota bacterium | reverse complement strand
TATGGCCGAGGAACTGCAGAAATGCGACACACTCAAAGAAAAGGCAAAGAGCCTGTGTAAATCAGTGTTTTCCTCGATAAACGCGGACATATTTATATCCGGCATAAGTGAGCTTATCAATCTGCCGGATTTTGACGATATACAAAAGATTAAGGAGCTGTCCAAGGCGATAGACGACAAGGGCGTGATGATTAACCTGCTGGATAAGATATTGCAAAGCGAAGGGGTACAGGTGTTTGTCGGCAACGACCCGCTCCTTGATGCGAAGGCATTGAGCCTCGTGGCCTCGACATTTTACGAAAAGGGCAGGCCTTTTGGCGTGTTGGGTCTTATCGGGCCGCAGAGAATGGACTACGCCAATGCCATATCGATTGTGAGCACGTCTGCGAATTTTCTGTCGAAGCAGCTTGAGTACATTTAGTGAGGAGGTCTGTAAATTGGAAGGGAAAAAGGTTGATATAATTGATATAACCGGTGGGGGCGAGGCTGCAATGGGTGAGGGTGTGGCCACTGAGGATAAGGACAGTGACATTAAATTTGAAATCAAAGATACTCAGGCTGGCTCTGCAGAGAAGTTGAAACAGGAAAGCAGCGAGCTGCAGGATAAGTACATGCGCCTGTATGCCGAGTTTGATAACTACCGCAAGCGGGTGCAAAAAGAGAAAGATGAAATCTATAAGTATGGCACTGAATCTCTGGTGTCAAGCCTGCTTGTTGTGAAGGATAATCTTGACGCGGCGCTGTCTCATGTGGCGCCCGGGGCGTCGGATGCCCTTGCAGAGGGCGTTGAGCTGACGCTTAAAGAACTTAAAAAGATACTCGCCTCAAATGGGGTTGTAGAGGTGGAGACGAAAGGGAAACCCTTTGACCCTGCCTTCCATCACGCGATGGCGGAGGTAGAGCGCGACGACCTTGACGATAAGACAGTCGTGGAGGAATTCAGAAAGGGATACGTCTTCAAGGACAGACTAATCAGGGCGGCGTTGGTGTCAGTCTCTAAGAAGGCGCCGGAATCAAAGACTGAACAAAATAATGATATAAACCATAAGGAGGCAGATAATGGCTAGAGCAATAGGGATAGATTTAGGGACGACGAACTCATGCGTGGCAGTGGTGCAGGCCGGTGAGCCTGTGGTAATACCAAACCAGGAAGGCAACAGGACAACACCGTCTGTGGTCGCATTTACTGACAAAGACGAGAGATTGGTCGGGCAGATAGCAAAAAGACAGTCGATAACGAATCCTGAAAATACGATATTCTCCGTAAAACGCCTGATGGGCAGGAAGTATAATTCCCCTGAGGTGACTGATGCCATAAAGAGGCTGCCGTATAAGATAGTAGAGGCCCCAAACGGCGACGCCCATGTTGAAATCAGGGGAAAACGTTATGCCCCGCCGCAGATTTCGGCGATGATACTTCAGAAATTAAAACAATCGGCCGAGGACTTCCTTGGCGAGACGGTAACGGACGCTGTTATAACCGTCCCCGCATATTTTGACGACAACCAGCGCCAGGCCACGAAAGAGGCCGGTAAGATTGCCGGCCTGAATGTCCTGAGAATAATAAACGAACCAACGGCCGCGTCGCTTGCCTATGGGATAGATAAGAAAAAGGAAGAGAAGATTTCGGTCTATGACCTTGGCGGCGGTACGTTTGACATATCTATACTTGAAATAGGCGAGGGCGTAATCGAGGTCAAATCGACAAACGGCGATACATACCTTGGCGGCGATGATTTCGATATACGCATAATGGACTGGCTGGTGGATGAGTTTAAAAAAGAGCAGGGCATAGACCTGAAGAAGGATAAGATGGCGCTTCAGCGTCTCAAGGAAGCGGCGGAAAAGGCTAAGGTAGAGCTTTCAAGCGCTACTGAGACGGAGATAAACCTGCCGTTTGTTACGGCGGACGCCTCAGGGCCGAAGCACCTGCTGCTTAAACTGTCAAGGGCGAAGTGTGAGCAGCTCGTCAATGATCTGATAACGCGCTCCATAGAGCCTTGCAGGAAGGCGCTGAAAGACGCCGGCCTGACCACATCAGAGATAAACGAGGTGCTCCTTGTGGGCGGCTCAACGAGAATGCCCAAGGTTATCCAGACCGTACAGAGTTTCTTCAACAAGGAACCCAATAGAACCGTGAATCCGGACGAGGTCGTCGCCGTAGGGGCGGCAATCCAGTCCGCCGTCTTAAAAGGAGACGTAAAGGAAGTCCTCCTGCTTGACGTAACCCCGTTGTCATTAGGTATTGAGACCCTCGGCGGCGTGTTTACGAAACTCATCGAGAGGAACACGACCATACCGACGAAGAAGAGCCAGATATTCTCGACCGCGACAGACAATCAGCCGGCGGTGACGATAAAGGTATTTCAGGGTGAGAGGGAGATGGCAGGGGATAATAAGTTGCTTGGCAATTTCGAGCTGCTTGGCATTCCACCTGCCCCCCGCGGCATACCGCAGATTGAGGTAACATTTGACATAGACGCTAACGGCATCCTCCACGTCTCGGCGAAAGACCTTGGGACGGGCAAGGAGCAGTCGATTAAGATAACCGCCTCAAGCGGCCTTTCGGATGACGAGATAAAAAAGATGGTCAAGGACGCCGAGGCACACGCCGAAGACGACAGGAGAAAGAAAGAGCTTGCGACCGTTAGAAACGAGGCCGACACGCTGGTATATGCGGTTGAGAAATCACTGAAAGACTATGGCGATAAGGTCACACCGGCCGAAAAGGCAGAGGCAGATGAGGCGCTTAAACGCCTGAGGGATATGAAGGACACCGCCACTGACCCTGAGGAGTTAAAAAGGGCGGTAGAGGCCCTTACGACAGTATCTCATAAATTTGCTGAGCATATATATAAAGACGCAGCGTCAAAGTCGGCGTCAGAACAGGGACAGCATCCGGGCGAAGGCGCAGGCGGCCAACAAAAGGCTGGAGGCCCCGAAGAGGAAGTAGTAGAGGCTGAATTCGAAGATGTAGACAAAAACAAGAAGTAATAATGAAAGACTACTATAACATACTAGAGGTTGAGCGGGGCGCAACGCCTGATGAGCTAAAGAGTGCCTACAGGAAGATGGCCTTAAAATATCACCCTGACCGCAACTCAGGCAACAAGGATGCCGAGGAGAAGTTTAAAGAGATAAATGAGGCATACTCCTGCCTGAGCGATGCGAAGAAACGCGCCCATTATGACAGGTTCGGCACGATGGAAGGAATGGCGGGCATGGGAGGAGGAGGGGGCGCGGCTGATTTTGGCTTTGGCGCTTTTACCGACATATTCGATGATTTTCTTGGGGATATTTTCGGTGGAGGTGGCGGGCAGAGGAGACCGCGCACAAGGCGTGGTGCTGACCAGCGGTATGACCTCGATATTACGCTTATGGAGGCGGCTTTTGGCGCGGAGAAAAAAATCTCCATCCCCCGAATGGAGAGCTGCGATAAGTGCGGCGGCAGCGGTTCGGCAAGCGGCAAGGCGCCTCAAACATGCCAACAGTGCAATGGAAGCGGGCAGGTGCGTTTTCAGCAGGGTTTTTTTGCCGTAAGCAGGACATGCGGCAAGTGCGGAGGGGCGGGCGTAGTGGTTGCCGACCCGTGCGGTGAGTGCGGCGGAAGTGGCAGGACGAAGAAGACGCGAAATCTGTCGGTAAAGATTCCGGCAGGCATTGACGTCAATACTCGTCTGAAAATGACATCAGAGGGAGAGACCGGAGAGCGCGGCGCGCCTCCCGGTGATTTGTACATATTTGTAAACGTAATTGAGCACCCGTTTTTTAAACGCCACGAAAGGGACATATACTGCGAAGTTCCAATCAGCTATCCAACGGCAGTTCTCGGCGGCGAGATAGAGGTTCCAACACTGAAAGGGGTGTCAAAGCTGAAAATCCCGCAATCGACACAGTCGGGGGAACAGTTTAAACTAAGAGGGGAGGGTGTCCAGCGTGTGGGCGGCGGTGCCCGTGGCGACCAACTCGTAAGGGTCTACATAGACATCCCAAAGAAGATAACTCCCCGGCAGCGTGAGCTCCTTGAAGAGTATGCCAGTATCAGCGGCGACGATGTACAAAAGACGTTCAGGGAAAAACTGAAAGAGATGTTTACGGGCTGATTTCCAATCAATGCCCACCAGGACATTCGTAGAATCCACTGCTATCCAGGGTGTAACAGCGGCCATCACTGGTGAGACTGCAAGATATATCCTCACGGTACTTAGATATAAGACCGGCGGTGAGCTATTCATATTTGACGAAAATGGCCGATATTTCAGGGGCATAATCACCTCATGCGCCAAAAACGCGGTACACCTGTCCATCACCCCGCAACCCCCGCCTATAACTGAATCACCGCTTTTGATAACGCTTTGCCAGGGCATGTTAAAGGGTTCAAAGATGGATTTAGTGGTTCAAAAGGCCGTCGAACTTGGGGTTAAGAGGATAATCCCGCTGGTGACGAACCGCACGCAACTGGATTTCACGAGAAAAATCGATAGATGGAAAAAGATAGCCATAGAGGCCGCGCGGCAGTCGATGAGGGTTATTGTGCCTGAAATAGCAGAGGCCATGAATTTCACTGCGTTGACAGAATCGATACAAGCTTCAATATACGGGGGTGCCACAGCCGTCATGTTTTACGAAGGCGGCGGGAAGGGTTTAAAAGACATCCAAAACTTAGAACTAAAAGAAAAAACAATCTACGCAATAACCGGCCCCGAAGGTGGTTTTACAGCTGAAGAGGTTAGGAGTGCACAAGCAGCCGGCGCGGCAATCATAACGCTGGGAAGCAGGATATTAAGGGCAGAGACGGCGGCCATAGCGGCGTTGACACTGGTACAATTTGTGTTCGGAGACATG
>JADFXO010000316.1 GCA_015233485.1 Nitrospirota bacterium | reverse complement strand
CAAGTCTTTTATCATGTGCGGCATAGAGTTCATTCCAGCGTTGTAAAGCATGATCAAGGGCTTCTGGATTGACCCGGATTAGAACATCCCTGATGATGTACTCGCTTGGAACTATGTAACGGCCTTTTACATAGCGACAGCCAAAACGCCTTCGAGCCTTGTCGCCAAGGCTTTTAGCCCAATCCGAGATCGCACAGTACCCCCGCGTATCGCCCCTGCTGCAATCGCCAAAACAGCAGTAAGCCCCTGAGCACGCCGAGGGTCGGGAATGTCCGGAAAAAACATGGCTAAGGTTTGCTCTTGCTCTGCCTTTAGCATGATTTTACCTCCTTTTGTGTTGATTATAGATTGAGATAACAACGCTTGCGCGTTGGCTCTCAATGCTTTTATGAAAACCATTTTGGAAGAATCCTTTACCTCCTTGTACCCATGACTTGTACGCCAAAATCCCCTTGTCTTACCAACGTATAACCAATTTGCCGCCTTGTAAATTGTCCCATAAAATCGCTTAGGATCTATGAATGTCTCTACTAACAACACAGGGTGGCCAAATCTTGCCAATCCCTGCACAAACGCTTCTGGCATACTGATAGAATCCTTGAACCTAAATTCGGTACATGCCATTGCGGCAGAATCACAAAACGGCTATTGTTCGTCAACAGCTTCAAACTGGCATACTGATAATCCCAACCTATCCACTCGTCTCGTGCTTTGCATTTCCACGCCGCAGCTGAAAAACTTAATAGCGCTACCCACTCTTCACGCCAAAGAACCACGTACCACAACGTTTCTCCTATCTTGGGGAGAAAACCAAGATAATGATGCTCTGACATCAATCTTATATCTTGCGCCTCTTCTCCTTTGCGTACAAGGCGTACAACTATATTATTTAAGTCTTTCCCTGTTGCTCTATTATTGTTTCCATCCATATCCTCTATGATACTATGCCTGATATTTAAATGTTCAGATCTATTTGTAACTCGTTTTTGCTTCGCGTTTTTTTGGATAGAATAAATCCACCGTGACATTCTAACGATTTTGCTGTCTGATTTGCTATAATAGCCGTACTGTGAATGCCATACCAGTATTAATGTACCATCACGTCAACACGGCGGGTTCATTTATAACCGTGGGGATGAGAAATTTTGAGAGGCAGATGGCCTTTCTCAAAGAACATGGGTACAGGACGATAAACACGGCAGATCTTGAGGATATTTTAACCGGCCGTGCCGCAGCCAAAAACACCGTGATGATAACATTTGACGACGGCTGGGCAGATAACTGGCTATATGCCTATCCTATACTGAGAAAATATGGCCTGAAGGCGGTCTTCTTCGCGGTTACTTCATGGGTGCACGATGGCGGGATAAGACACCCCGGCACAGCCATTCCCTCACATAAGGAGTGCAAGGCAAAGGTTGCCGGAGGCCTGGCCAAAGAGGTGGCAATGTCATGGGACGAATTAAGGGAAATGGAGGCGGGCGGGCTTATAGATGTCCAATCCCATACGCACACACACAAGAAAATAGACGAAGGCGGTGTTTACGAAGACCTGTCACAATCGAAAGGATTAATTGAGGCACGGCTTGGGAAAAAGTGCCAGGCCCTGTGCTGGCCCTGGGGCATATATAACGTCAATTACATAGACTCCGCCCTGCGGGCGGGCTTCAGACTCCTCTTTACGACCGAGCTGGGTACTAATACATATAAGTCTGACCCGTTAAAGATAAAACGAGTCGCCATAGGCGATATAGGGGTGATGAAATTCAGGAAAAAACTCTTCATTCACTCGGATGATGGGCTAAGCAGGCTCTACTTGAAGGTTTTCAAGTAATCTCCCCCATGCGGATACTCCACACAGAGTGGTCAGGGGATTTGGGCGGGCAGGAGAGGCGTGTCCTTGCCGAGGTAACAGGCTTTTTAAAGCGGGGACACCACACGGCCATTGTCTGCCGCGAGGGGACGAGGTTTTATGAGGAATCCATAAGACGAGGCATAGAGGTCAATACGCTTCCCCTGAGAAGTCCCTACGACATACTCAGCATCTCACGGCTGTCTAAATATATCCGCACGAACCGTTTTGACGTGGTTAATACACACTCCGGCAAGGACTCATGGATAGCGGGCATTGCCGCGAGGCTTGCAGGGGCGCCGCTGCTTGTCAGGACGCGCCACCTGAATATCCCCCTTAAGCGCGGAGTCTTCAACTTTATCCACTACCTGCCGGACGCCTATATAACCTGCGGCACGAATATGAGAAAGACACTCGTGGAGGACTGCGGCTTCCCCCCGGATGATGTGGTGAGCATTCCAACCGGCGTCGATGACGAGTTCTTTGATGTTAAAAGAGACCCTGCTGTAAAGTTAAAATATGCCGGTGGCAAGGCATCCCCAATAATCTCCAATGTAGGCATTTTAAGGGGCGTAAAGGGACACGAGGTAACACTGAGGGCTGTGCCAAAAATAATTGAGGCATTTCCCAACGCGAAAATCCTCCTTGTCGGTGACGGGCCAAAGCTAAAGGGGTTACAGGGTATGGCCCGCTCTCTTGGCATAGACGGCCATGTGGTGTTTACCGGGTATGTCGCCGCCGCCTCCGAAATCGCCGCAATCTATGCCTTTACCGATGTCGCGGTATTGAGTTCCCATTCGGAGGGGGTGCCGCAGTCGGTGATGCAGGCAATGGCGTCGGGGGTGCCGGTTGTGGCAACGCGGGTAGGTGGAGTGCCGGAGGTGGTAATACATGAGCACACCGGCCTGCTGGTAAACCCATCAGACCACGCCGCCCTTGCCGATGGTGTGATAAGACTGTTAAAAGACAATGCCCTTGCTGCAGATATGAGTAAAAGGGCAAGGCAGTTTATCTATGAAAATCACTCGGCCACGGTTATGCTTGATAAAATAGAGGCGTTATATTACAGGCTGCTTGAGGCTAAATTACTCAATGAAATCAGCGGCAACTAATAATCCCTGACAATCCCCCAATGATCCTATGAAGCGAATCGCACTTATCAGAAAGCAATACGACCCGTTTGGCGGGGCCGAAAACTACATAGACAGTTTGATAAACAATCTGAATGGCTATGAAATCCATATGCTCAGCTCTCGATGGAAAGAAAACCCGCGCGCCACTCACCATACGGTAGATGCGGCGTCTTTGAGTTCTGCCCGTTCTGTGATAAAGTTCAATCGAAACGCCGCCCGAGTTATTCGGCATATAGGCCCTGACTGCACGGTCAGTTTTGAGCGAACGACATGCCAGGATATTTATAGGGCCGGCGATGGATGCCACAGGCAGTGGCTCCAGATTCGCCGTCTCACATCGGGCAGGCTGAAGGGCCTGTCGTTTCATTTTAACATGTTACACCGGACACTGTTGTCCATCGAAAAGGAGCTTTTTAAGGGCACGCCCGTGATAATAACAAACTCCAATATGGTAAAGGAAAATATAATTGAGCACTATGCGGTTAACGAAGAAAAGATAAACGTGCTGTATAACGGCGTTGACTTAGACCGTTTTAATCCCAGTGGTCGGGAGCGGCTTTCAGAAGAGTTTCGCAGGGAATTCAGGGTGAAAGACGATACCGCGATAGTCCTGTTTGTTGGCTCAGGGTTTGAGAGGAAGGGGCTTGCCGTGTTGATTGACGCGATGGGCCGTATTAATGTCCCCGCCGTTTTGTATGTTGCCGGGCGGGGAAGGACGGGGAAATATGAGGCGCTTGCAAGAAGGCTAGGTGTGCGGGTGGTTTTTGCAGGGGCGCGAAGGGACATAGAGGGGTTTTACGCCGCCGCGGATGTGTTTGTCCTGCCGACGCTCTATGACCCGTTCAGTAATGCCGTACTTGAGGCGATGGCCTCCGGGTGTGCAGTGATTACGTCAAAAAACAACGGCGCCGCCGAGATAATCGAAGAAGGCAGCGACGGTGTACTCCTTGATGATATGACAGACCCTGCGGAACTCTCCGGTAAGATAGACAAGACCATACCCATACATGGTCGGCTTGGACAAATGGCCGCCGAAAAGGCAAGGGCATATTCCATAGAGCGCGCGGCCGGGCAGTTCAGCCGCCTGATTGAAGATTACTGCCTGCGCAGATGAAACTGCCCGTAATACCAAAACGGCAATGACATATCATCATTTTGTATTGGCCGTGCACCCTTAGTGTAGAGGAGTTTCAATGTATTGTTAACACTCGATAGACTGCCTAATTTAGTTTTGGGATTGACGCTATTAACAATAACACCTTGAAATTAAAATGAAATAAATTTATTTTATACTAAACTTATACTATACAAAAAACACAATTGACAAGCGTTTGCCAATTGTGTTAGCTTGAAGTCAAGCGGAGGGCAAAACGGCGTGGTGGTGAAAGCCCACTTGTTGAGGGTTGCTATCAAAAGCTATATGGAGGTAATTATGTCATCAACAAACGGATTTCCATCAAAAGGGTGGTTGAAGTGTAGTGATATATCGGAGGGAATGTTTCCTAATGAATATGCTGTTGAAAGCATAACTGCCGATAACGCCGAGTTTTCGCTTTTTGCGCACAAAACATTGGTGAATGAAAAGGAAAAATTGTTAAAAGTTACGATATTGGATTGTCGTGACGATGTTTGCTTAGTTATTCTGCCAAATGAAGCTTATGGTGTCTTTAAGAACATGATAACGGTTAAAATAGAAAATATTAGTCGATGATATTGAGCAATTTAGAAATAATCAAAGCGATTAGCGACAGAAGAATTATTGTAACCGTTCACCCGTAAAAAATGAGACACCTAAAAAAGTAGTTGACAAAAACCTATAGAGATTGTAAAACTATACAAATAATAGGGATGAAGCGAATA
>JADFXO010000315.1 GCA_015233485.1 Nitrospirota bacterium | reverse complement strand
TACGGCTTGAGATAGGCAAAGTCAATGAGCGTATCACAGAGGAATCAGGCAAACAACAGATTGAAATAGAGAAGTTGCGGGCTGAAATTTCCAAATCTAAAGCCGAAATAATCAAATGGATGTTCCTCTTCTGGATAGGCCAAACAGCCGTGCTGATTGCCATTATTAGATTTTTGGTAGTTAAGTAATCCATCATTAAATAAATAAAACATGTGCGAGAATACGGGGTGAAGGGGGGTTACCCCCCTTCGTCTTTAATCATAAGCAATTGGGTTTTATGATCTTTTTTTAGCGGTTATCAGCCAAACTAACGCGAAAATCCCTAATGCCGTTATTACAATTGTGCCGCCGCTTGCTATGTCGAGGTAATACGATAAGACCAGCCCGCTTATCACCGAAATCAGCGATATTCCTATCGATATGAACAACGTTTGCCTGAAACTCACCGCAAACTGCATAGCCGTTACCACGGGCACCACCATCAGGGCGCCAATCAGGAGCGCCCCCACTATCGGCATCGCAAGCACTATAGCCACCGCCGCTAAAACGATTATGACAAGATTGTAATTCTCCGCCCTCAGCCCGTTTGCCCTTGTCAGAGATTCGTCGAAGGACACGAAAAACAGCTCCTTATAAAGCAGAAAAATAGTCGCAAGAATTAAAACGCCCAAGGCCGCGATAAGATATAAGTCCCTCGTGGTTACAGTTGAAATGCTTCCAAAGAGATACGCAAACAGGCCGACATTAAACCCCCCCGCCATGCTTAACAACACAACCGCCGCCGCCATTCCGCCCCAGAAAAAAAGCGCTACGGCAGACTCCCCGAAGACTGCCCTCGATGTGCGCAGTTTCTCAATCCCCACGGCCGCAATAACCGACACGGCAAGCGCCCCGCCAAGCGGATATGTCTTGGTCAACATCCCCGCCGCCACCCCCGTCAGTGATATGTGCGCCAATGTGTCTGCCATCAGGGAATACCGCCTGACGACCATAAAAATCCCTATCACAGGGGCAATTACGGCCAAAACCGCCCCTGCGGCAAATGCCCTCAGCATAAAATCGAATTGAAATATCTCCGGCATCACACCACCTCCCTCTCAGTGCCCGTGAACCACCGGCGTTACCTTGCCGCCATAAGCGATTTCTATGAGCCTGTCCTCAGTGAAAACCCCAGGGTCGCTGTGGCACAGGAGCCTTGTATTCAGACACAGGACAGTCTCTACCTCGCGCGCTATAACCCCTAAATCATGCGTGACAAACAGGATGGTTATGCCGCTGTTTTTATTCAGCTCATGCAGAAATTCATAGAACCGCTCCTTTGACGCAGTGTCCACGCCAACGGCCGGTTCGTCAAGTATCAGGACTTTCGGGTCTCCGGCCAGGGCACGCGCGATAAATACACGCTGGCGCTGGCCGCCGGAGAGTTTTCCGATGAGGCGGTCCTTCAGATTGACCACCCCTGCGGTTTCCATCGCATGAGTGACGGCTGCATTGTCCGCCTTTGTGAAGCGCTTAAACAGGCCCACTCGTGCAGTACGACCGCTTCTGACGATTTCGTGTGCGGTGGCCGGAAAGTAAAACTCCGCTTGTGAGGCGTTCTGAGGCACGTAACCAATCAGGTAACGTCTCATAAACCCGTTGGCAGGTTCACCAAAGAGCCTTACGGTGCCGGATGACGGCGTAAGAAGGCCGAGGATAATCCTGATAAGCGTGGTCTTCCCGCCTCCGTTTGGCCCTATCAGGCCGGTGTACTGTCCGTCGGCGATATGAAAACTCACATCTTCTATGACGATGTTTTTGTCGAAACTGAAATTGAGGTTTTCGACTTCTATGCAGTATGCTGTTTTCATTGGCAGGAGAGCGCTATGCGAAGGTTTTTCAGGTTGTCCTCCATAATGGAGACGTAATCTCTGCCTGCAACTGCGTCTGCGGGTGTCAGCCCCTCTAACGGGTTTAGTACCAGCGTTGCCGCCCCTATTTCACGTGCCACGGTGTCGGCTATTTTGGGACTTACGAGGGATTCAAAAAAGATATATCGTATGCCTTGAGCGCGGGCGGTCTTCACGGCCTCCCCCAAGCGCCGCGGCGATGGTTCCTCAGACGGTGAAAGGCCGCTTAATACAAGGGTTTCTAAGTTATATCGCGCCGCTAAATATGTAAAAGCGCCGTGGCTGGTCACTATTTTTCTCGTTGCGCAGGATTTAAGGCCGTCTCTGAACTTCCCGTCTAAAACCCTTAATTTATCCAGATACGCCTCCGCGTTTGTTCTATAGGCCTGCTCGTTTTTCGGGTCTGCCTTTATGAATGAATTACGAATGATTTCGACCTCTTTTTGGGCGAGCACGGGGTCAACCCATACATGCGGGTCTGCCTGCCCATGAGTTGTGAGAAGCGTGATGCCCGATGTGGCGTTTACCGTAAGAACCCCTTTTTTTTCTAAGTCCGGTGCGATTTTCTCCGCCCATAAATCAATGCCGGCTCCATTAAATATAAACACCTTTGAGGCATATATGCGTCTTATGTCCTTGGGTGCGGGGTCGAATTCGTGCGGCTCTATGCCTGCGGGGATTATGGTTTCCACATTGGTGAGGCTGCCCCCTGCTTGTTTGGCAAAGTGGGCAAGGGGATAAAACGACGCAGCTACTCTCATCGCGGCATTTGCTCTTGCCGGCAATATTAATAAGGTAGCGGCGGCGACTATCAGAAGCGATTTATATATAGCCAGCGTATTTTTATATTTCATCGGCACCCTGCGCAGAGGCCAAAAAAATTCAACGCATGGCCGGTCACTTTAAAATTCTTCAAATCAACGCGGCTTAGTTGTTCTTCCAGCGCGCAGTCTTCAATAGTCACGCACTCAACGGCGCTGCACCTCAGGCACAAGATGTGGTGGTGATGGCCGTAGCGGTTAAGCTCGTATCGTTTCTTGCCGTCGCCGGCATTGATTTCCACGATTATGCCCTGAGCAGATAAAAAATCAAGTTCGCGATAGATTGTTGTCTTATTTGCCTTGACGTTCAAGGCAAGGAGATGCGTTTTCAGCTCCGGGGCAGATATGGGCGCGGCCGCGGTAGAGAAAAATACCTCTATAATGAGTTTTCTGATTTTAGTCAGACGAAACCCCTTGTCTTTCAGTGCCGCAAGTGTTTGTTGTCTCATACGGAGATTGTATTGCAACGGGGTTGCATTTGTCAATGCCCCGATTCCTCCTATTCCGGCTACACTTGCCGCACAGTTTTTAGAATCGGTATCACACCTCAGTCAATGTTGACTTAACCCATATAGCAAAAGTATGATTATACTATCCGGTGCCCAGTATGTTGCTAAAACAACATTTTTTAATGAGGAGGATAGTGTCTTCAGGATACCATTGGATATTGTCTCTATATGAAGAGAAAACGATATTTACAATAGAATGGAGGCTCAAATGAGCAACGCCCCGGAAAAAATGGACGGCACATCGCTGGATATAGCCGCTGAGAACCGCGCCCGGCTAAAGGCCATGTTTCCCACGGTCTTTACCGAAACAGTGAACGACAAGGGCGAACTGGTGGAATCGGTTGACTTTGAAAAGTTAAAGGCTGAACTCGGCACATTTACTGAGTTTTTTGAATCCCGCCGCGAACGCTACGGCATGGACTGGCCATGCAAGAAAGAGACCATGCGGCTTATACAGACCACAAGCGCTGCCACTCTTAAACCCTGCCGTGAGGAATCTGTGAACTTCGATACCACCGAAAATCTATTTATCGAAGGCGATAATCTTGAAGTCTTAAAGCTCTTGCAGAAAAGCTACTACGGCAAGGTGAAGATGATATACATAGACCCGCCGTATAACACCGGAAATGAGTTTATCTATCCCGATAACTACAGCGAATCGCTGGAGACATATCTTGAATATGCAGGGTTGATAGACGGCGAGGGCAGGAAGTTTTCCACCAACACCGCCAACGAAGGCCGATTTCATACCAAATGGCTGAACATGATGTATCCACGCTTGTATCTGGCAAGGAATTTGTTGCGTGATGACGGGGTGATATTTATCAGTATCGATGATAATGAGGTGAGTAATTTAAAGAAAATCTGTGATGAGATTTTCGGGGAGGAGAATTTTGTTGGTCTATTTGTTATAAATTCATCTCCTAGTGCAATAGACTATGGTCACATAGCACAAATGCATGACTATTGCTTATTTTATGCAAAATCTTTATCTGAAACAATAACAAGTCACCTACCGGAAGAAAATAAAAACTTCAAGTATGAAGATAATATTGGTCAGTTTAATCTCTATCCGCTTTATAATGGTAATGTTGCATTTAATCCTAAAACCAGACCGAATTTATTTTATCCATTCTATCTAAATCCTTCTCATAAGATAGCAGAAGATTTTTATGAAATAGGGTTAGAAGAACATGAAGGCTGGGTAAAAATATATCCAGTTATTTCAAAGAAGGATAGTATTCAACACGTTTGGAGATGGAGTAAGAATTTATCATACAAACATTTAAATCAAGAAATAGTTGGATATAAGACAGAAGATGGTGAGTATAGAATTGTTCAAAAAACAAGACACACTGGAAAAGTGATACGTTCATTGCAAATTGACAAGAATATCTCAACCAGAAGAGGAACTGCAGAAGTTGAGAATATTTTTAACTCGAAAATATTTCAGTTTCCAAAACCCATTGAATTAATAAAAAGATTTATGAGTATTGGTATGCAAGAAGATGATATCATCCTTGATTTCTTCTCCGGCTCTTGCACCACCGCCCACGCTGTCCTTGACCTAAATAAACAAGACAACGGCAACCGTAAGTTTATCATGGTACAGCTTCCCGAACCCTGCGCC
>JADFXO010000314.1 GCA_015233485.1 Nitrospirota bacterium | reverse complement strand
ATGGGAGATGGCAGACGGGGTAGGTGGAAAAAACGCTGCCCTCGCCGAAGCCGGCAACTATCTTAAACTCAACATCCCCGAGGGGTTTGCGATAACCGCGGGGGCGTTCAGGGAATTTGTCGAATATAACCACATAGATGAGCAGATTGAATCTCTGAGGAAAAAATACGTGGCCGGCGATAATGATATAGACGGCGGTTTTTTCTCCGAGGCTCAGCAAGCAATCAGAAACGGCAGACTTCCGCAGCACATGGAAGCGGCACTTGAGAATGCCCTTGCGACAATGAACGGTGGTAACGGCAAGCCCTGTTTTCTGGCCGTAAGGAGCAGCGCGCAGAGGGAGGACACTTCGTCATCCTTTGCCGGGCAGTTCGAGACGGTACTGAACGTGCCGGCCGACATAACAAGCCTTACCGTGGCATACAAAAAGGTCGTGGCAAGCCTGTATTGCCCTGAGGCAAGGGCATATCTGGAACAGGCCACGGCAGAGGGCGGCGCGGCAATGGCCATGAGCGTTGGATGTGTCAAAATGGTGGATTCCCGCGTAAGCGGGGTAATGTATTCGATTGACCCAAACGACATCGACAAGGACGTTGTCATCATAAGCGCGAACTGGGGACTTGGCACGACAGTCGCAGAGGGTACTGTCGATGCGGACGTCTACATCGCCGGGAAGAATGAACCATTCAATATTATAGAGAGAAAAATAGGTAAAAAAGCGGTGATGGATGTAAACGAAGCCCGCGGAGGAATAAAAAACGTACCCGTATCTCATGATGACAGCAAGAGGCAATGCCTTAGTGACGCTCAAATAAGAGACCTCGCCCGCCATGCGGTGATTATAGAGCATTACTTTAAAAAGCCCCAGGATATAGAATGGGCTGTCAACGGCAAGGGGGAATTATTTTTTTTGCAGTCGAGGCCACTTCAGATTTCCGGTAGACAAGACAACTCATCAAAGGATATTCTCTCTGCCAGCCTGCAAAAATATAAGGTTATCATGGAGCGGCAAGGTATAATCGCGTGTCGTGGTATAGGGGCGGGCAAGGTATTTATTATGCGGCACATGGAAGACCTGAATGATTTTAAGTGCGGCTCGGTGCTCGTTGCCAAACACGACTCTTCGCAGTTCATAAAGGTAATGCCCAAGGCCGCCGCAATAATTACAGAGATAGGAACGCCTACCAGCCATATGGCAAACATTGCGCGCGAGTTTCGTGTGCCAACCATAGTGAATACCGGCGTCGCTGCCAGTATGCTTCAGGACGGTGAAGAGATTACCGTCGATGCCGACGACAACAAGGTATATGCCGGGACTGTCAAAGAACTTCTCCGATATAACATTACAGAGGATATTAACCTGGCGCAAGAGAAGGAATTCAGGATTCTGAAGAAAATACTGAGATATATGGCCCCTCTGAACCTCACAGACCGTGCCCATTTTACCGCCGAAGGATGCCAGACTTTTCACGACATCCTCAGGTTTATACATGAAAAGGGGGTAGAAGAGCTGACCACCAATACAAGCCGTTACAAGGAAATCCTGCGCGACAACGCCGCCGTGAGGCTTGATGCGCCGATACCGGTAGATATATGTGTAGTGGACATCGGCGGGGGGCTTTATGGGAGCAACGGCAAGGCCGCGCCGGAGCATATTACCTCTGTTCCATTTAAGGCGATAGTAGAGGGGATGTGCTTGCCGGGCATATGGCACGCCCGTGAGGATTCTATTGCTATGCCGGTGGCGCCGGTAAAGCGCAGAACCCCTGCTTTGTGTTATGATGGAGATAACGTGGCGGTGGTGTCGCAGGAATACGTTAATCTTACATTGAGGTTAGGGAATAATTTTATTATGCTGGATTGCTACTGTGGCGACAATATAAAGGACAACCATGTCTATTTCAGATTTGCCGCCCAAGCGCTGTGCAATTCAGATAGTTCACGCCTGATAGCCGCAATATTAAGGGAATTAGACATGAGAGTTAACACAAAGGGCGGCACTGTCATCGCCCGTGCCGATAATATTACGCGGCCGGAGATGGAAACACTCCTGAACCATTTGGGAAGATTGGCCGCCCACACCCGGCAATTCAATGCCTTGCAGTGTAACGGACAGACAATAAGGCACTACGCCACGAACTTCCTCGGTGGAAATTACGATTTTAAAGAAGCATGAGATTCAGAGCGCTGATCGGCAAGGCCGGGTTGCTGTTTCGGAAGTTCAACAATAAGAATGATGATTTCGCGGACGAGCTTCTTATCCCGGACGATAACTATCAGGAGCTTAGGGGAAGATATTATAGTTATAAGGATTTGCTTTTAAAAAACAACGAGCTTTTAAACACCCTTTCAGTAATCGAAGAGGAAATCGAAAAGAAGACCATAACCGTCCCCGCCCTGAAATCATATATGGCAAGGATTTTTAGCACTTCCTTCAGTTTTATACAGAGTTTGAACGATATGACAGACAAGCGCTATATGTTTCTCTTCGGGGTGCTTGAGCAAATCAGAGAAAGCACTACGGCCATTGTCAATGAGGAGTTAGGGCTTCTGTCAAGCGAATTTGTTATGCCGCTGGATAAGATAACCGCGAAGGATATAAAAGATACGGGCGGCAAGGCCTGCAATCTCGGCGAGATTCATAATGTGCTCTATCTGCCCACTCCGCGGGGCTTTTCGATAATGGCAGCCGGGTATAGGGAATTTATGTCCGCCAGCGGTCTGAATCGAAAAATCGACGCCCTGCTTGCCCCCCTTTCCATGGATTCCTATGATGGGATCGATTCGGCCTCTGAGGAGATAGAGCGATTGATTATGAGTTCCGATGTGCCTTCAAAGATAGCAGGGCAGATTATGGACGAGGTAATGAAGATAGGCGGCGATAAACGGTTTTCTGTCAGGTCGAGCGCCGTCGGTGAAGACGGGAGGGTTTCATTTGCCGGACAGTTTAAAAGTTTACTGAACGTCCGGGCAGATGCCGTTATAGATGCTTATAAACAGGTCATAGCTAGTAAATATGGCAAGACGGCGTTGTTTTACCGCCTGGCGAAGAAAATTAGGGATAAGGACATGCCAATGGCGGTTTTGGTGCTGGAGATGGTTAACGCCCGCTCTGCCGGAGTGTTATATACGCTGAACCCAGGCAGTCCCGATAAGGACGAGGCCGTCCTGAGTTCGATTTGGGGACAGGGCAGGTATGTTGTCGATGGGACAATCTCTCCTGACACCTACATTTTAGACCGTAAACAGGACGGTACCATAATCAGCAGGAGCATTTCCAATAAGAACGTTGAGCTGGTATTGGACGACGGCGGCAGTGTGAAAGAGGTTGCCGTCCCTGAGGATTTACGTGCAATCTCTACAGTTTCAGAGGACGAAATAGAATCGCTGTATGATTTCGGCTGCATAATAGAAAGGCATTTTGAAACGCCTCAGGACATAGAATGGGCAGTGGATGAGCAGGGCAGGGTAGTTATACTTCAGGCCCGTCCGCTGCACGTGAGGAGGGTTGTCTCTTCGGCATATCAGCAGGCGTCGCCGCCGGCAATAAATATTATAGCGGAAGGAGAGCCGGCAAGCCGCGGCGTTGCTTATGGGCCGGTATATTTTGTGGACAGGTTCGAGCAAATCGCGGAATGTCCCAAAGGGGCAGTAGCCGCCGCTAAAAATTCCTCTAACGACTATGTGAGGCTGATGTCCCTGGCCTCGGCCCTGGTAATAGAAACCGGAAGCAGGACGAGCCATCTTGCAACAGTAGCGCGTGAATTCGGTATCCCTATGGTAATAAACGTCAGGGACATAAAGGAGAAGTTGGGAAATGTGGAGGCTGTAACGGTCGATGGCGATACGGGGCGCATATATGAGGGGCGCGTTGGCAGACAGACACTTTTTTCGCCGGATAGGGTTATCCCTGATGGGTATTTTTATCAATCAGCGGCGGTTATCAAGGCTGCCATGCGCAATATTACCCACCTTAATCTGGCCACTATAAGCGAGGCCGGTGTCTCTGCCGGGGACATCCGGACGGTTCACGATATAATCAGATTTGTGCATGAGATATCGGTCAAGGAGATGTTTCGAATCGGGAAGCTGACAGAAAGCGGCAGCTCTACGCAGGTGCTTGTGTCTGAGCGAGTGCCGTTGCAGTTTTATGTTATTGACCTTGACGGCGGGGTTGTTGACGAGGCGAAGTTTCTGAAGAGGTTATCCATAGCGCATATATGCTCTGTGCCGTTTAACGCGTTATGGCGCGGCATGGCCCACGAGGGCGTCTGCTGGTCGGGGGCGGTAGCCATTGATATGGGTGGGCTGGCCTCGGTAATGGCGCGTTCGTTTGTGAATACCGGAGTCTCGGAAAAGGGTGGGAAGGCATATGTCATCATCACGGATAGTTATGTTAATTTCAGCGTTAAACTGGCGTACCACTACTCTATAATAGACGCGTTTTGCGGTGAGAGTTATATCAACAATTACATCAATTTTCGTTTTAACGGCGGCGGGGCCGGGGTGGACGGTAGAAACAGACGTGCATTGTTCATCAAAGAGGTGACAGAGGCATTCGGATTTAAGGTAGAGGTAAAAGGGGATCTGGTAATAGCCGCGCTCAATGGGGCATCAAAAGGGGAGACAGCGTAACAGTGCCTGCATCGCAAACGAAAGTAACCGAAGTAACCGTCAAAGCGAAATTGATTTTATTTGAAATAGTGTTAATCCCGCCAAGATAGCCGGTTGTTGCCGAATCTACCGTTATACCAAAATCTCTATTAATTAACACAGAGTTGGTTTGTATCATAGCTAAATCTACTGTTTTAACTCCGACCGAAGAAGCTATAACCGATATTGTCTGTGCCTGACCTGA
>JADFXO010000313.1:4366-4889 GCA_015233485.1 Nitrospirota bacterium | reverse complement strand
TATCAATTTTTCGGTGATGGATGCAAATATGAATGTATTGCTTGGTGATCCTTCAAAGGCAAGAAAAGAAGACATTGAGAGAATGAATGCCTTCTGGGGAGATGAAAGCTGGAAAGATGTTACATATAGGAGTGAGCCAAATCTTTTTGGCGATATGCGCACAGAAAAGATCGATGATTTTACAAGATTAGCCGATGAGTATAGAAAAAGACTTCAATCTACGGCGGGTTTTAAGCATGTTGCAAAACCGATTTTAATGAGAAATAAAAACAACGGCCCGTTATATTATCTTTATTTTGCGTCGCAAAAGGAGGTAGCAGGAAATATAATCAGGGATATTTTCAAAAAGTATAGTACGCATAAGTTAAAATAAGACAACATATCATAAAAACACGTCATTACAGGCGTACAAGGTGACAGATAGGCAGCTTTTTCGTGTATTAAAGAGATTTAACAGCGATGTTAAGAAATTTGATTTTAGAGTATTGGATAGATGAGGGTTGGTATGTAGGCCGACTGCGGG
>JADFXO010000313.1:0-4295 GCA_015233485.1 Nitrospirota bacterium | reverse complement strand
ATCAGAGAGGCATATAAGCTAATGAAAGATGAGGCTGGAGATATTTATCAAACGGACGTTATCACCAAGGAAATAGCAGTTGAGGTGTGAAAAGGCGCGAGACGTGAGTTAGTGAGTTTTGGTTGTTATCTAAATTCCGAATTGCCGCTGTCTGGCCTCAAATAAAAGAACTGATGTTCCTTTTTTTCTCCTTGAAAAATGAGTAAAATTAAATTACTGCAATTGACTAAAGGATTGTGATATACTTCCGTTATGCAAACTTTAAAAAGAGATTTAGACTTAACAGAAATCGTTAACAGAGAGGAAGTCTTTCCCCCGCAAGGTTGAAATATGCAGGAAAAACCTAAACGAGTTACGATTAAAATACCTGAGCTGGATGGCTTTGGCGCCTTTTCCCGCAGTGTGCTCTACGGCGGGGCGCTGTCTCACGAAATCAATGAGGCGGCACTGCAAAAACTCCTTATCAAAGTGCGGCGTGAGTCATGGAAACGTGATAAGAGCGAAGGTGCCGCGATTGGCGTCGAATTATATGATTTCATAAATGGAGACGGAAAACTCCGCTCTATCATTGACGACGCGCAGGACAAGCTTGCGGTCTTATATGTCTATGTAGATGTTGACTCTAAATTGAGCCATCTGCCCTTTGAGCTGATGAATGACGGCAAGAGGTTTCTGTTTATTGACGATAGGAGGCATCTGATACGCAAGGTCAGCGATGATGGCTGGTTCTCAAATATAAAACCTGAAAGCCGCGTGTTAAAGATGGTCTTCATGGCCTGTTCCCCAACAGACCTTGAACCTGTTTTAGATTACGAACAAGAGGAACAAACAATTCTCAGGGCAACGGAGAATTATTCGCTTGACATCAGATTTGAGGATTCGGGAAGCCTCGGCGGCCTTAAACATACCCTGATTGAAAATAAAGGCTGCGACATCCTGCATATCACGGGGCACGCGGATATTGACGATAACCGTGACCCTGTATTTTACATGGAGGACGAGACCGGCCTTTGGGCGACTGTAACCCCAGATGATTTATGGGAGGCCATTAAGGACAGGCAGCCTACTATATTGTTCCTGTCTGGATGTTATACCGGCAAAGGCAACGGCGCCGGTGAATCGTTCGCGTATCAGATGGTTAAAAAGGGGATTCCAGCCGTCCTTGGCTGGGGGATTCCCGTGTCGGACGATGGTGCTGCCGCGTTCACAGCCGAGCTTTACCGCTGTCTTTCCATCGGGAAAGGAATTGGAGAGGCCGTCCAGAGCGCGAGGAGCAAATTTGAAAAAGAATATCACCCCTGGCCCATGTTGAGGCTTTTTACAAACGGCGAGCCACTCAGCCCGTTCATTACTGGGGATATTGTTGACTACCACCCCAAGAGGATAAGCAGGTACGAGTATCTTGAAGGGATACAGGTCAAGGTGCTCAGGGAGGGGTTTATCGGTAGGAGGAGGGAAATCCAGCAAGGCATTAGGGCTATACAGGGAAAGCCCATCACAGGAAAGACCAGTAAGTACGGAGCGGTAATTCACGGTACAGCGGGCAATGGAAAAAGCTGTCTGGCGGGAAAGCTGCTTGAGCGCTTCAACAAAAAGGAACTCTTCGTAGTTCACGGGGAAATCAAAGAGGCCGATATTATCAATGGCCTGTCTGACCTTTTCAACAAGTTAGGCGATGATACAGCAACGGCCCTGTTGTCATCTGATATAGGTTATGATAATAGAATAAAAGAGTTGTTTCGGGGCGCGTTTATAAAAGAGCCGGTTATTATTTACTTTGATGATTTCGAGCAGAATCTTGAGTTCAAAGGCGGCGGCTATGTCTTAAAGCCGGAGCCGCTTAAGGCGCTGAAGCCGTTTCTTATAGCCGTGCACTGGGCAGGGCACAAGACGAATCTCTTAATCACGAGCCGTTACACGTTTAAATTGGTTGACAGTGGAAAAGACCTTCCCTCGTTGAAACTTGAAGATATTTCTATGATGGCATTTCAATACGCCGATTTAGACAAAAAGATTGAAGAGCTTACGTTTATCTTAAACAGCAAGAACAAGGTACTGTACCTGAAATATGGCGGTGGTAATCCACGCCTCCTTGAATTGTTCAATAAGATTGCCGAAGAGGAGGGCAAATACGATCTTATCGAACTGGAGCGCAAGATAAAGAACGAGCAAGAGGATTATATACAACTCTACCTTGCTGACGTTATCGCAAACGCTGCCGGCGATGATTTTAAAGAATTCCTCTGCCGCGCCTCGGTTTACAGGATACCGGTAACGGCGGAGGCGTTTAAAGATTTCGGCGACACGGCGTTTCTAAAACAAGGAGTCGCCCTCACACTTCTCGAAAAAGAAATCACAGGGGCAATCGCTCATTACTGGGTAACTCCTATAATCAGACAAGACCAATGGCACAAACTCAACGACGTTAACAAGCAAAAGCAAACCCACAAAATCGCATACGATTGGTTTGATAAAATTATAAACGACACTCTTGAGGATAGCGAACAAGCCAGGTATAAGTATCGAAAAGAGGCAGTCCACCACGCCCTTAACAGTGGAGAAACCAGCGATATAAGAAACGCCTGCTACCACGCTATTACACTCGGTGACTACATGGAACAGCTCATACAGTATCGTGATAAATTATCTTTATTGAAGGAAGTCGCCGATAAAATCACTGTCGATATAATTACTGAAGCGATAAATGAAAAGGATGCAAATGTTTCTATTTTATTAAACAATCTTGGTTATTCCTTTAATACCTTAGGCGAATACGAAAAGGCTATCGAATATTGCGAAAAAGCCCTTGAAATTGATTTGGCTTCGCTCGGTGATAAACATCCAATAGTTGCAAGGGATTTTAATAACATCGGCGGCGCATGGTATTCTCTTGGCGAACACAAGAAGTCTATCGACTATTTCGAAAAAGCCCTTAAAATTGATTTGGTTTCGCTCGGTGATAAATATCCAATAGTTGCGACTGATTATAACAATATTGGCGCCGCATGGAAGTATCTTGACGAACACAAAAAGGCTATCTACTATTACGAAAAAGCCCTTAAAATTGATTTGGTTTTGCTCGGTGATAAACATTCAAACGTTGCAAGGGATTATAATAACATTGGCATGGTATGGTATGGGCTTGGCGAAAACAAAAAGGCTATTGAATATTGCGAAAAAGCCCTTGAAATAAATTTGGCTTCGCTCGGTGATAAACATCCAAACGTTGCATCTGGTTATAACAACATTGGCTTGGCATGGAATGGGTTAGGCGAATACAAAAAGACAATCAAGTATTACAACAAAGCCCTTGCCATATTCACTGATGTATTTGGAGATAATCATCCGTCGACGAAAACTTGCAAAAATAACCTCGAAATTGCAAAAAGTGAACTGGCTAAACATTTATTGAAAATAAATTCAACAAATAACCACTAAAAACAGGAGGTAGTGAGATGGAAGACAGTGACAGTAAAAAACATCCCATATGGGATGTGTATGATCAATACAGGACAGCCAGACTGAATGTTCGGTGCTATGAGGCTCAGTTAAGGTGGGTGGAGCGAAAAAACAAGTGGATGGAGATATTTATTGCAGTTAGCACATCATCTACAGCCGCCAGCTTGTTTATATTTCAAGACTATGAATTGGGTAGAAACTTATTGAAATTCTTCAGCGTCGCCGCGGTGCTCTTGTCACTCATGAAGCCATACCTGAAGTATCAGGACGAAATAAAAACAACGATAGAACTGATAGCGGAATACAAAGCATTGGACTACGCTTATCAAAAACTTGTCATATCCATAAAACAAAGAGGGAAATATGACGATGAGATGAAAAATAAATTTCTGGAACTAATAGACAAAGCTGGCAAAATTGTTGACGACTTCACAGCGGGCCCAATTGCACACAAGATACGAAATCGTGTCTTCGAAGAGGTTAACAAGGAATTACCGTCAGAAAAATTCTATGTACCGGAGGTGTAGGACATGGCCGAAAGAGGAAAAATAACCCCGCCACAAAAAAGGGAAACTCCTAAGAAAGAGGAAATAGGACCCTCAAAAAAGCCGGAAAAAGAAAGACGCATAGAACCACCCGAACCGTGGCCAAGGACCGGCAAAAAAACAAATTCCTAAACAGTCTACGGATTAAAGACGAAGGGGGGTAACCCCCATAAGCGCTCAAATAAGGACTGTTAAATAAAGCGGGATAACACTTCACTTTGTAATTTCCTTTCCCTGTTATTTTCCTTCAATTGATTTCTGATTTTATGCCAATCATCCAAAGCCTGACTT
>JADFXO010000312.1 GCA_015233485.1 Nitrospirota bacterium | reverse complement strand
TCAGCTGATTCTGGAAGCTAACCGTCTAATCGCTGAAAGAGGCATTTCAGGCAAAGAAATCATAAAAGAAGATTTTGGGATTGTAACAGTGTGAAGCGGCGTGATTTGATATGTTATGTAGAAAGAAACCTATGTGAGCTTCTGCGAGAAGGCAGCAATCATGTTGAGGAAACAAAAATGGACAGGCTGCTTTTTCATCTTGATATATACAATGCGCAGTGATAAATTATATAATGGTGCAGCGAGGTGGTTACCGCGCTGGTATTTTCATAGCGGCTTGTTTATGAATGAATAATATGAAGTCTATCGACTTATCGGATTTAGGAAAGGGGGAAATCCCTGCCTTAACAAGATATTGTGGTTCGGTATTTGCCGAATCGGCTTGGGTTTGTTTTGAGGAGCAGAGCCACGGTAACAGTGTTGAGTTAAAAGTAGAAGGTGATTTCGAGGAATTTTTCAAACTCACCCTGCCGGAGGTTTACAGATCAGATGAGGAGTTGTTACTGTGATAAGGAAAGCGCAACTGAAGATGGTGCATATGGAGTGGCAATAATGCTGATTCTTAATCTTACCGATTATACGGTCATTGAAAAATCGAGGAAGGGTAATGCCTTTGACTATTGGTTAGGGAAAAAAGACGATTATGATCCTTTCAACAAACAAGCTCGATTGGAAGTATCGGGAATACGTAAAGGTAGTGATAACGATATAAATAATAGATCAAAAATTAAATTAGATCGGCTGCAAAAAAGAGAGAGCCCATTGCCAGCATTTATAATAATTGTGGAGTTCAGTAAGCCAAAGTCAAATATAAAAAAATTATGAACGAAACGATGACATCGCATAGAAAGGCTATGGAGTACGCTGATGAGGCTTTTTACCATAAGCTGAAAGGTGATCATGGGAAAGCGGAGGAGTTTTTTTCACTTGCGTTTGAACTTGAACTCAAGGCGGCCGCATCATATAAAAATTCTACTCTTGAACCTACGAGGTCTGTCTTATATCGCAGCGCGGCTACTCTTGCTTGTGACTGCGGCAAACTTAGAGAGGCGGAACGTTTAGTTGCTTTTGCACTTTCAGGTGATCCTCCGGAAGAAATCGCGGAAGAACTAAGAGATTTACTTGAAGTTATAAATTTTAAACGTCATCTTAAAATACATGATATTGAGGTTGACTCTTCCACATTGCAATTGTCTATTGCGGGTAAAGCCGTTAGTCATGGAATGGCAAAGCTCGGAGACTTCATTCCAAGAATTCAAAGTACCGAAAAAATTATTAAACGTACATTTGAGAGAATGTGTGATTTGCCTTATAGAGAAGGAGGCAGGGGTAAGACAGCTGTCAGAAAAAATGCGTGTTATATGTCCGTACCAAAAGCCGCGTCTCTATCTGTATCAATAAAAATTGGGCGACCTACTGAGCAGCATGACTTATTTCTTCCACCAACAGTTATAATTGACGAGGTGATGGAATGCTTTGAATTATTAAGTGATTCTAAGATAGAATCTTTAAAAAAACGAATAAATAATGCTGCGTATTATCGAAATTTTATGGGGTTATCAAAACGAATGGAGCCAGATGGTGAAAATATTAGTTTGGTTGGATTTACTGTAATAAGAAATGGTATAGAGAAGATGGTGGCCTTAAAAAAGATGACAGATTTTGTTATGGATATTGATGAGGAAAGTGTCGCTCCAAAACAGGAGATAACCACAGTTATCGGACAATTACTTTACGCGAATTCGATTAAGGGGGAAGAAATCAAAGTAAAGGAAGAAAATGGTAGCGTTCATACAATTGTAGTACCTGAAGGCATGATGAGCGATATTGTGCGGCCTCTTTGGGATAATACCGTAATTGTAAAAGGTTATTATTCTAATAAAGTAATTATGCTCGAAGAAATTCAGAAGGTTGAAGAGTGATTTTTGACAGTAAACAAAGGGTGTGGGCTTATGGCGTATGGGATTTGATTAAAATGTGTAAGCGGTATCTAAACTGGTCTATTTTTATAAATTCTATTGACCGTAAAACCCTTATTATCTCATCAGCCGTAACGCGGAGCTGTCTTTGGCCCACTACACCGTAACCTCATAGACTTTCGCATCTAACGGCACTTGCTCATCAGACGATCTCAGGTATAATTCAAGGGCTTCAATGAAATTCTCACGGGCCTCTTCAAATGTGTTTCCATAGGTAACACATCCCGGCAGTTCAGGGCAGTACGCAACATATACATCCTCGTCCGGTTCGACTATTATCCTAAGTTTCATCGGTCTTATCCCTCTATAAAATTACTTTTAATTTGATAGATTTATAAACTTACCTGTTGTTTATTTTAGCATATCCTGATGGTTAACGCAAAAGCCCGTTCATCAACAGAAAACACTCTTTCACATCCCCGAAATCAGAATTCCGCGTCTCAATTACCACGTTTATCTCCCGTTCATTTATCATCTCTGCATACTGTCTCACTATATCGTATTGAACGCTGTCACTGCGTATTGGCCGATGTCTGTCTGTCAGGCCGTCGTTTTCTGAGAGGTGAAGCTCCAGGATTCTATGTGTGTATTGCCTGAACAACAGCTCAACCGCAAACGCGTAGTCAAATCCCGTAAGGTGTGAGGCAATATTTAAGTGGCCCAGGTCTAACAGGAGATATATGCCGGGAAATCTGTCGAGCATCTCCGTTATTTCCTCAATGTGTATCATAAAACAACAGTGTCTGTCCGGGTTTGGATAGAGATTTTCCAGCGCGAGCCTTATGTCGGGATACTCACTTTTGAAATATGATATAGATTGCCCGATGTCTTCGATTGTAAATGTGTTTTTATCAGGCAAATCGATCAGTATCTCTTTTTTGAGGCTGAATGACTTTTTGAATCCAGAGTGAACCGAATAGTATGGAATCTCAAGTGTCCTGATACAGGCAGCCGCCTCTTTTATAAACGCGCGGGTTCTGCCGCTGGTTTCGGCGAAATTCATTATAAAATGTCCCGTTGGGGGAGGGGGGAAATAGCCGTGCAGGAGGAAGTTTAATCCCATGTGCCTTCTTATCTCAATGAGTTTAGTTAACAGGCCATCTTCGTAGTCGGACCCGCCGCTGAGCTCTATGTTTGCCGTGATTTGGGCGCATCGCTTCACGCATTCAACGGTACTTGTTGAGTTAATCGCTGATGACGAGACGTAAAGCAGGGTAGTTATCCCCTTAAGCCGCGTTTTTAATGTAATTATTTACAATAACACGGGCGAAGTCCATTGAGCTTGTAAACGCCGGCGAGATGGAATTCAACACGTGGACGGAGTTTCCATCCTTCACTACGATGAAATCTGTGACAAGCTCCTTCGTCTTCCAATCGACAAGCTGCGGCCTGATTCCGGCCTTGTCAGAGGGGACTACATCCTCAGGCATTAAGTCTTTGACAAGGACACGGGCGTCTTCAAAGAAATATTTAAACAGGTATTTTTTGGGCTCGGTAAAGGCAACTTCCCTGAATTTAGGGTTTTCTGAAAACAGCACCAACGCCCGCCTCAGGATTTCCACCGTCTCTGAGTCGATGCCTTTTAATATGCCATAGTTCTCCCTGCCAAGGGCGGGAATGGCCGTCGGCCCAAGGTAGACGCTGCCGTCAATTGCCCGTGTGAAATGCACCCCAAGGAACGGGTTTCGTATGTCGGGTACCGGATATATGCTGCCTCTTATCATTGACGCCCTGTCAGGCCGCAATTTCCTATAAATGCCCTTAAACGGCATGAGGCTGTATTGAGAGCCTACGCCAAAGGCATGGGCGACTTTGTCGCTGTATGCACCGGCCGCGTTGATAAATGTGCCGAATGCAATTGCCCCGTTTGTCGTCATACAGGTAGTGCTTCCCTTCAGTCCCTTAAACTGCGTGTTTTTTATGATTGAAACTTTATTAGTCTTTAAGAGGTCGTCATAGAGACTTTTCAGCACGGCCTTTGGGTCAACGACTGCCGTGTCATATGAATATAGCGCAGTGTCGCAGGTCTTTGCCGCCGGTTCTATTTCGTTGAGCTGCTGCTTGTCTATAAGTTCCACCCTTGCCCCGTTTGCCGTTGCCCTCTTAAATAGTTCTTTCAGGATGGGGATCTCTTTTTCGTTTTTAGCCACTATGACCTTCCCTGATTCAAAGAGCGGGAGGCCATTTTCTTTGCAGTATTCCTTCATAAGCATGTTTCCCCTGAGGCACGACTTCGCCCTCAGTGTGTCGGGTGTGTAATAAACTCCGGCGTGAAGTACCCCGCTGTTTCTCCCGGAGGCGTGTCTGCCGAGGGCGTCTTCTTTTTCAATTAAGACAATGTCCTTGTATCCGGAATTAAGGAGCTGCCGCGCAACGGTAAGTCCTATTATTCCCGCCCCGCATATCAGTATTTCTGCCCCATTTACCGCCACCATACCTTTTCCCTTAGAACCTGGTACATGTATGCCGCCCCCCACTTAATTGTCTGGAGTTTCGCCTCGCCTCCGATTCTCTTTGGCTCGTCACCGGATATTTCCGCGATTTTCAACCGCCTCTTGAGCGCGCGGGTTGACAGTATAGGCTCCCAAAAAAGCCTCGTCCTGAATAATTTCTCCGGCGTTGTGTATGTGATTTCTTTATCCAAATCGAGACTGCTTACCAGTTCCTTTTTATATGCGCGATATATCCCCATGACATCGGTATATCTACCGCCATAGAGGAAGTTTACAGTTCTGGTGAAAAACCAGTTGCCAAAACCCGTAACGATATTGTCGTCATAGCTCTTTGCCCCGTTGCCGTATCTGGAGACGATGACCATGTCGTAGCCTTCCTTCATCTTTTCGACCAGCTTAGGTATCAGCTCAGGGATACAATTGCCGTCAGGACTAAATGTGATAATAACATCGCTTTCAATGGTA
>JADFXO010000311.1:4302-4906 GCA_015233485.1 Nitrospirota bacterium | reverse complement strand
TGGAAGTAAACACGCCCTTCAGCCTGTTGACGTTATACCAGTAGTTAATGTAGTCGTTAGGGGATGTCCAGTAGTAGTTGACTGCCCCTTTGATTTTCATTTTATTGAAATCGATGAGTCCGGTCTCCGTAGTCCTGGGCTTCAGAATGGCCATTATGCCTGCGGTATTGGAGCTGAAGGCGCTTTGCCTGTAATCGACTGCTATATACTGGTCGGTTCTAACGTAATCGCTGAGGGGTTTCGTAAAATCGGCCTTCGTCTGCGTATAGAATCTGTACTTTGTCCCGATGGTAAAATTGCTGGACAGGTCTCTGTAGAGTTCCACATTAAACGTATGTGAGGCGATTGCCCAGCTGTCTTTGAAAAATCTGTAAGAAAAGTGGATGGCCGTCGGGTCGTCGATGAGTTTTACCAGTTTAAGCGTCAGCGCGTTACCGGTACGGCTTGAGGGATAGCGCTCGTAGTCGGCAAAGGTGTCCGTGGTTATATATTCATATGGGGACGCGAGGAATCCTGTTGTGTTCATAAACGTATAAATAAACTGTGCCGTGAAGGTCTGTGCGAGGATTTGTGTGGCCGAGAGGTCTATTTTCGTCTCGTCCCT
>JADFXO010000311.1:0-4194 GCA_015233485.1 Nitrospirota bacterium | reverse complement strand
TAATTGGCGTAGAATGACCGTCCCGTGTAATCGCGCTCGGTAGAATAATATCCGCCTAAGGTGAAGGCATTGTCGCCGTCGTTGTATGTGCCAAAAAGTGAGGGCGCGTAGCGGACATCGTCAAAGAGCCTTATCGGAGTTGCGGATGTAACGGCATCTAGTTTCCCTATCCTTGAGCCTGTCGCTATTGTTGCTGCGGTTACGGCGTCGACATTCATCTTAACGCCGATTAAAACTCTGCCAGCGAGGGGCGGTGCTCTACGAAGTCGGCATATCGTACCACGGCAGGACATACGCCGAGGGGAAGAAAATCGGCTGGCGGGACGGAGTTCACGCCTTACGGTGTATCTTTAAGTATGGCATTACGCGCAGGCTTCTCAGTAAGGTCTGGTAATATCGCACATGATTGACCTGCTAAAGAAAATCCTGATGCTTCCTGAGGCGCGTGGTATAGACCTCGACAGCCCTGAGGCGATGGAAGTACACCGCAGGATTATCCTGAAAAAACCATTTCTTCTTAAATGGTATGAAATCTATTTTGAAGCCGTGGGCGGGGTTGAGGCCGAGACTGCCCACCTTGGCGGCGTCTCTCTTGAGATAGGGTCGGGGGCGGGGCTACTGAAGGCGGTCTATCCAGATATAATTACATCTGACACTGTAATAAATGTCCACATCGACAGGGTAGAAGACGCGGCGGCGCTTTCGTTTGCCGATGGCAGCCTCAGGGCGGTCTACTGTCTTAATACCTTGCATCACATAAGCGGCGCGCGGCGGTTTTTGTCGGAATTGGACAGGTGTCTTATGCCGGGTGGTATTGCGCTGATGGTAGAGCCGGCCATGTCCCGCTTCGCCCGCTTTGTCTGGCGGTATCTGCACCATGAAAATTGCGAACCGGAATGGGGCTGGGAATTTCCCAACGACGGGCGCATGAGTGCCTCTAACTCCGCCCTGCCGTGGATTGTGTTCGATAGAGACAGGAAATTGTTCGACGGGAGTTTCCCAACGCTTGGGGATGTCGAAATCAGATACTTCGATGCAGCGCTGTATATGCTTTCGGGGGGTGTGTCCTATTGGGCGCTTGCCCCGGCTCGGGCCTTTAAATATCTCCGCGCAATAGAAAAAATAATACCTCAAAGTGTGATGAAAGACACGCTTGCCCTCTTTCAAATTATCAGGCTCAGGAAGAAGGCCCCCATCTATGAATAATGCTAAATCACAGGATTATTCGTTTGAACTTATCAGCGGGTCGTTGATATTTCAAACTGAGTCATTTAAATCCGAAAAAAGGAGCGTCTTACATAGCGGCGTATATAACAGAGAGATGGCCTCGGCGTTTGTTGCCGTCGGTGCCGCGTTTTCTTATTTTGCCGCCGTTGCCCTCTCAGGCCGCCTGAATTACATTCACTATGCAATCACGGCGGTTTTATTTATCGTCCTATACCCTCTCAGTTGGCTGTTTATTTTCAGAAGGGCGGCCCTGGCTGTTTTTCTCAATAATGAAAAAGGTATCGCGGCCATTGCCATGAAAGGCGCCTTTCGTAAAAAAAGAATTCTAAAGACACTAAACCAGTTAAAAGATGTTACAATAACGCACGTGAAAATAGAGATGGGCAATCCCGACGGCGTAGCCTTTGTGGAAAAAATAGCCTTGCAGCACGGCACGGTAATACCGGGCTTGGGGGCAGCACGGCACGTTTATGCGGTTGAGTTTGTCTTTGATGACGGCCCGGTTGCCGTATATTCCTCCGGCGATGAGGACTCGGCCAAAAATGTCATGTCAAAGTTTAAAGATTATATTATAAGAGGTTGATATGCCGAAGAGATTGGATATAAAGAAAATACTCATAATCGGCTCCGGGCCGATAGTCATAGGGCAGGCCTGCGAGTTTGACTACTCTGGCACTCAGGCCTGTAAGGCGCTGAGGGAGGAGGGGTATGAGGTGATATTGATAAACTCCAACCCCGCCACGATTATGACCGACCCTGAGACCGCCGATGTTACGTACATTGAGCCGCTGACAACTGAGTTCCTCGAAATGATTATCAAAAAAGAACGCCCCGACGCCCTGCTTCCCACAATGGGGGGCCAGACCGCCCTGAATCTCACCGTTGAGGCCGCCTCAATGGGCATATTCGACAAATATGGAGTGAAACTCATCGGGGCAAACCTTGATGCCATTCACAAGGCGGAAAACAGGGAGCTGTTCAAGCGTTCAATGGAGCGCATAGGCCTGCGCGTACCCAGAGGCGTTGCCGTATCAAGCATGGATGATGGGATGAAGTCGCTGGATTATGTGAAGCTGCCGGTCATTCTGCGGCCTGCCTTCACGCTTGGAGGCACGGGCGGCGGGGTTGCCTACAATATTGAAGAGTTTGGCCCGCTGCTCAAAAAGGCCCTCGACCTAAGCCCTGCCAGGCAGGTGCTCATAGAGGAATCCGTCATCGGCTGGAAGGAGTACGAGCTTGAGGTGATGAGAGACACGGCAGACAATGTCGTAATCATCTGCTCAATAGAGAACCTTGATCCGATGGGTATTCACACGGGGGATTCAATCACTGTCGCCCCGGCCCAGACCCTCACGGACAAAGAGTATCAGAAGATGAGAGACGCCTCAATAGAGATAATTCGGGAAATAGGCGTCGATACAGGGGGAAGCAACATCCAATTCGCCATTAACCCCGAAAACGGCGGCATGATGGTCATAGAGATGAACCCGCGTGTGTCAAGAAGCTCCGCCCTGGCAAGCAAGGCAACTGGTTTCCCCATAGCCAAGATTGCGGCAAAGCTGGCCATCGGCATGAGGCTTGACGAAATAACAAACGACATAACAGGCGAGACCCCCGCCTCCTTTGAGCCAACCATAGACTATGTGGTCACGAAAATCCCCCGCTTCGCCTTTGAGAAATTCCCCGAGGCCGAGCCGGTACTTACGATATCAATGAAATCCGTCGGTGAGGTAATGGCTATAGGAAGGACGTTTAAGGAATCCCTCCAGAAGGCCATACGAAGCCTTGAGGCAGACACCTGCGGCCTTGAAATCATCCCCGGCCTCACGCGCGGGGTGTTAAAGGGAAAACTCCAGACCCCAAATGCCGAAAGGATATGGTACATTGCACAGGCGCTGCGAGACGGATATGACGTACAGTGGATATTCAATTTGACAAAGATAGATACCTGGTTTTTGAATAATATTAAGGAAATAGTCGACATGGAGCAGGTCATTAGAGAAAGGGGCGCCGAGCCGGATGTCTTAAGAAAGGCAAAGGAGTTTGGCTATTCTGACAAGATGCTTGCCTCCCTGATGAGTACGGACGAAAAGGATATAAGGACACTAAGAGACAAACATTCCATCAAGCCGGTCTATAAGATAGTTGATACCTGCGCGGCGGAGTTTAAGGCGCGCACCCCGTATCTTTATTCCACATACGAGAGGCCTTTTTATAAATTAATTGACGGCAAGATGGAAGTCGTCTCAGCCTGCGAGGCAAATCCGGCAAATAAGAAGAAGATAATCATACTTGGCTCCGGGCCAAACAGGATAGGGCAGGGGATTGAATTCGACTACTGCTGTGTGCAGGCCGCATATGCCCTGAAGGAACTTGGGTATGAGACCATCATGGTAAACTGTAACCCTGAGACCGTAAGCACCGACTACGACACCTCAGACCGGCTCTATTTCGAGCCTCTTACCATTGAGGATGTCCTTGCGATAATCGGGATTGAGCAACCGGAGGGTGTTATTGTCCAGTTTGGAGGGCAGACGCCTTTAAAACTTGCCGTACCGTTGGAAAGAGAGGGAATTCGCGTACTAGGCACATCGGCAGACGCCATCGACAGGGCGGAAGACAGAAAGAGATTTAAAGAACTAATCCACAAGCTTAGGCTGAAGCAACCGGAAAACGAGACCGCCACCTCCGCCGCCGAGGCCATCATGTGTGCTGAACAAATCGGCTACCCGGTTATGGTAAGGCCGTCGTATGTGCTTGGCGGGCGGGCAATGGAGATAGTCTATGACGACGAATCACTTGCCGATTATATGGTAAGGGCGGTAAAGGCATCGCCGGAGCACCCGGTACTGGTGGATAAATATCTTCAGGACGCAATTGAGATAGATGTTGATGCGGTCAGCGATGGTATGGATGTCATCATAGGCGGAGTGATGGAACATATAGAGGAGGCCGGCATACATTCGG
>JADFXO010000310.1 GCA_015233485.1 Nitrospirota bacterium | reverse complement strand
GGCTATGACCTGTTCGTTTTCAACTCTTATGATTACAAAGGTCACAAGGTCTTCATTATTATCTAATTTCAGGAACCTCTTTGTCATAGGGTCAAGCGACATAGTGAAATTTGGAAGCAATATCGCCGGCTCTACAACGATAAAGGCCACGTCAGGGTCATCTACCGCGTGAAGCCACTTAAGCACCGTATCCTTGTGGTCAATCAGCACGTACCTTTTAATTTGCGGGAATCCTACGATGCCGTCAGGGAATGAGATTACCTTATCGGCGCCCACCTCAACAGGCCCAAACCTTGACGTCTCAAATATGACCTTATTATCGCTTGAGCACATCTTTTATCTTCTCGAACTCGCCGCTTGTCAGCCCCATTGACAAAATATTTTCCATTTTTATCTTCTCATAGAGTTCATTTCTGTATATCCTGACACCGTGCGGGGCATCTATGCCGAGTCTTACCTTGTTACCCTTAATCTCTACAACCGTAATAGTAATTGAGTCGCCTAATTTTATTGCCTCTTCTGACTTCCGTGTCAATACGAGCATCTTGCCCCCTATCTTGATACCTATCTTTAATTTATGCTCAGAGCATCCTCGCTCTTATCTATATACTACTGTATCATAGCACATCTATTGAAAAAATCTCCTGTTATTTTATGGTTACGAAATCGAACAAGGTCTGAGACATTACCTGGCCAGAGGACTGCCTCAGTGCCTGTAAGGCCATCTCCGACTTAGATATGTCAGACGTTGTCTGTGTAATATCGGAGTCTTCCACATTTGACAAATCCTTCGTCTGGTTGACCGAGTTGTTATCGTTATTAGTCTGTGTCTCCTGCAAGAAGTTCATTCTCGCCCCAATCGTTGCCCTTACGGAGACAACCTTGTCAAGAGACTTCTGCAGAGGGTCCATCATAGCGTTTATCATGTCAACGTCATTGTTATTAAACGCGTTTACGATTATATTTGTCATGTCCATATAATTTGAAAAAGAGGCCTGTTCAAAACCCTGTGCGGTTGGTACACTGGATGTGCTTAGATTTAACGTTATCAGGCTTGGCACACTGCCGGTAGATGGTGTGAAATGGGCATAATTGCCCGTAGTTAACCTTATTGAAATCTGACTTTTGATAGAAAACGCAAAGGCGTCCGACCCTGTGATGTTTTCAATAACTTTGGCGGTGCTGTTTATGTTGACGCTTATTTGGCTGTCGTCTCCCTTGTAGGTATAGAGGCCGCCTGTGGATGCTAACAGCACGGGCGATGTGGCAAAACTGGCCGCGTTGGTCAGGCTGCCGGAAAACAAATATGAGCCTCCGGAGCGTGTCAACGACAGGGCATAGAGGCTGTCTCTTATTGTTGCTATCTCTGAAGCGGTATCCTGCCGGCCGGCGGGATCGGTCTGGCCGCTTACGCCACTGACCATAAGCTCCTGCACACGCTGAAGGTTAGTCACAACACTGGACATCGCCGTATCCGATGTTTGAAGGATTGACTGGGCGTTGTTTATGTTTCTCTGATACTGGTCGGTGTTTGCTATATCTACCTTATAACCGAGTATCTGGCCCATGCCGGAGATGTCATCAGACGGCCTGTTTATCTTCAGCCCCGACGACAGTTGTTGCTGTGAACCATAAAGCTGAGAAATATTGTCCTGAAAACTCTTCCTCATCATGTCTATGTACATGAAGCTTGATATTCTCATATTATTTCACCAACCCAATAACCGTATCCAGCAGAGTGCTGGTAACGTTTACAATTTGCGCAGCGGCCTCGTATGACTTCTGATATTGCACCAGATTCATCGCCTGCTCATCTAAAGACACACCCGAAATTGAGGCATTCTGCTGCTTAAGCTGGCTTAACACATTTGTAGAAAATGTCAGATTATCATTTGCCGATGCCGCGTAGTTGCCAATAGTGGTGACAACTGAGGCGTAATATTGGCTTATCGTACTTTGTGACAGCACCGAGTTTACCTGAGTACCGAGGCTGACCATGGCAAGGGCGTTGCCGTTGCCGCCAGGAATGGCGCTTGGAGAACTTGCCGCCGCCACTTGTGTCGGGTCTGTGAGCAAGACCTTCCCGTTGTTAACGGAAGTCGCTATAGGCGAGATTTTAAACATGTCGCCTGCCTTAGGATTACCCGCGAAGGTTACCTGCATCCCATCCACGGTAAGGGCGTTGCCCGCGAGGGCGCCATTTGTCGAAGTATTATTTTTCATATCGTATAACTGATAGTTATTATTTCCCGTGAACCTCACCTCGTATTCCTTGTAAGTAAGGGCAGAGTTGTCCACTATAATCGCGGACGATACGGAGGCCGTAGAGCTGTTTTCGTTCAGTGTAGATACGGAGAGGGGATTAAAGAAATTCCCTCCGGCCTTGCCATTGAGGTCGTAGCCGTTGGTCTGGACAGAGTTGACCATGTTTGTTATTGCCGCAACGGTGCTTCGAAGGCCGGCAATCGCGGCAGGCAGCCCGCTCTGAGCGCTGTTTTTCAGTTCAACGTCCGCACCCAGCTTCCCGCCTGTCACCTTAGAGGTTACATCTATTCCATCAAGGCTTAACTGCATCTTACCGTCAGCCTGCTGCTGCATCGATATAGGGTTGACAATATTGCCCATACCAACAAGATTTCTTTCGCCAACAATAACAGTAACTGCGCCGGATTTATCATCAACGGTATTGAAATTGACCAGTCCCGCCAGCTGAGCCAACGCATTCTGTCTTTTGTCAAGCAAGTCGTTTGGCTGCTGCGTAGTGCCGGTTTGTGCCTGTGCTATGCTTACGTTATAACTGGAAATCTGCGAGGCAAGTTGATTTATTTGTTTTACGACATCGGGAACGGACTTGTTTATGGAATTGCTGATATCGGTAAACTGGCTCTCAATCTGTTGAGCCTGAGTGAGAATATTTTGGCCGTCTGCCATGACAGTAGTCCTCTGCTCAGGGGTTTGCGGATTCGTTGACAGGTCCTGCCACGCGTTAAAGAAGCTGGTTATAGCAGCAGAAAGCCCTGTTCCGGTCTGGTCATTCATTGCGTCCTCTATCTGTGAATATGTGCTTTGAAGGGTAGTCTGCCTCGCGTTGTTCTGCTGCTCAAGCAGCATCTGCGCCTGTGTAAAGCTATCATATTGTCTCCTTACCACTGCCATGTTTACACCCGTGCCGGAGACGCCGCCGGTGGCGACACTGGGATTGTTTACCTGCAGAACCGCATCTTGCTGGCTATACCCAGGCGTATTAACATTGGCTATATTATTACCCGTAACCTCTAAAGCCTGGCCCATTGTCGTCAAAGCCGAATTAGCCACATTCATTAACGCTGACAGCCCCATTTAAGCCTCCCTCGCAAGAAAAACCCCGGTTTTGCCAACTGTGGGATTTACTCCATGCAGATTCAGAAAGTTGATATTATGCCTTATGTATTTTAAAGACCTGTCTATCAATACCTTATTAAACTCATTCAGCTCGTCTATGCTTTGCAGCAGAGATTTTAACATTGTCCGTATCCCGTTAAAGTCTGTGTCGCCGGTTATATCAGCCAGGGTGTTTATACTCATGTCCGCGGACACCTTACCTCCGTTTTTAGGCGGGAGACTGTTTATCTCTGTCACAAATTTCTTCATAAGCCTTAACCTTTCCTCCTCAAGCAGCCTTAGTTTGAGCGTCTGCGTATACTTCTCTTTTGCCAGGGTTTCAACACCTTGTTCGTTGAAATCGACAAGATTCTCGCGCTCTCTCTTCAGGAGTTCAAAGAGCGCCTTATATCCCTCGATTTGAAGGCTGAGCACCTTTTTTATGTCGTTTGCAGTTTTCAAGCTATCTCATTCAGCATTTTTCCGGCTATTGCGCCAGGGTTTATAGTATACGTACCATTGCTAATCGAATTCTTTATATCGTTAATCTTACCGTCCCTCACATCGGGCAGCTGGGCAATCGCCCGTGTCATCTCATCAATTGATCGGGCATGAGAAGAGAGACTTACGCTGTCGGCTCCATTTGACTGGGCAGCCGCATTGGTGTCGGCGGTGTTGTCAACCTTCTTTACACCACCGTATATCTGCTTTGCCTCCGGCGGTACACTGTTGTTAATCTTCATATGTTACCTCCTGAACATAGTTAATTGTCCAGCGCATAGTTAACTAACACACGCATGGCTTATCTAGTAATATCGGTACTATCTGCTGACTTCTTTAAGCCTGAGTGGTCATCGGCGTCAGATTTCTCGGTTAATCTCGTTAATTCCTTAACAAATATCTTTCTGATTCCTATGCCTCGCTCTGACAGTGTCCTCGATAACGCTGTATCGAACATACCCATATAGACATCGCCTCCAAGCCCCTTGCCAAACGTTGTGCCTAAACCCTTTCTCATCGTCTTTATCAACTCAAGCAGAAACACTGACTCCGCCTCTTTTGAAACGGCCTCAATCGTGCCGCTGTCCTTTTTGCCCTTTAAGGACTCCATGCCTTTAAATGAATCTAATGAGCCTTGTACTGTATCCATGCCTCACCTTTGCAACTTCTTTGTGCCTGAGGGGCCGATGACCCCTTTGATTATATCAGCAATTACCATGCCAGAGCCGTGCGCGCCTTTAGTATAATACATTCAGGCCAGACTAATAAACCCAAACATGGAAAATAATTCCCACAGCCACGAAATATTTTCCCATTGGAACAATTTCCTTTCATAATTCCCTGCATAAAATATCTCTTTCAAATACGAGACAGCTCATTGGATTTCCAGTTGTGCGGTGAGCGCTCCGGCAGACTTAAGGGACTGAAGTATGGCGATTAAATCGCGCGGCGCCACACCAAGCTTATTTAACGATGTGATGATCTCGCCAAGCGTAGCCCCTGAGACCTTTGAAAGGGCAACCTTATCGGTTTTCACATCAATATCGGT